>NZ_QKOB01000014.1 GCF_003226535.1 Meiothermus sp. Pnk-1
GAACCCCCCTAAAAAGGGTTCCGACGCAGGGTGGGGGAAGGTGAGGGGAAAACGGGTTTTCAATGTCCCCTAGCCGATTTCTCGGCTTGCGCGAACCCCCCCGGGTTTTGGTGCTTGCTTGGGGTTCGCGCAACTTCAGACTACCAAAGGAACTCCGGGAAACGCAGAGCGATTTGATCGTTTCATCTCTAGCTCGTCATACACCGACTTGTGAAGCCGATAGCTCGGCCCTGTGCTGGGGCTCGAGGCCCTCCACGAACCACACCCGCTGCCCCGGGCGCAACTGGGCCAGTTGGGGCAGATCGGCTGGATGAACCAGCGCCGGTTTGGCGTAGCCGCCGAGGCGCCCCCGGTCGTTGAGCAAAACGATGGGCTGGCCCTGGGGGGTGATCTGCAAGGCCCCTAGCGGGGTGGCCTCGCTGATGAGTTCGCCGCCCGGCACCTCGGGCCCCGCGAGCCGCAAACCCATGCGATCCCCCGACTCGAGGGTGAAGGGGGCACTGCACAGAACCCGCAGGGCCTCCGGGCTGTACTGCGGTCCGGGCAGCAGCCGGATGCGGGCTTGGGCGGGCAGCGCAGTCTGAGCGAAGCCAAACCCGGCCCGCACCGCTTTAGGCTCTACCACCCCCAGCACGTCCCCGGCCCGCAAGGGCTGGCCGATCAGGCCCTTGACGTCGGTGCTGGCGCTGCCCCAGAACACCCCGCTCTCGAGGCCACCGGCCAGGGCCAGATAGCCCCGCACCCCCTCTGGGGTCTGCCGAAAGCTCAGCACATCCCCCTTGCGCAGGGCAAAGCTCCGGGCCGGCTCCACCGGCTCACGGTTGACCAGCGGCACCAGACCATAGCCGGCGAAGGCCGCCACCACCGGCGAGAGCACGCGCAGGACGGGGCCTTTGAGGGTGATCTCCAGCAAGGGTGCATCGGCGGGGTTGCCCAGCAGCGCGTTGGCGATGCGGGCCGAGTGCCCATCCAGCGCTCCCGCCATGGCCAGCCCCAAGCGCCCCCCCATACGCCGTCCCTGATCCACCACCAGGTCCAGCAGTCCCGGTTCCTCCACCTGCAAGACCGGATGGCGTGGCGCTGTGGGCAACAGGGAGATCGCCTGTGGCAGGGCCGGGGTAGGGCCCTCGGCGCTCACCAGGCGCACCCGGTCGCCCGCGCGCAGGTAGAAGGGCTCCTCGCGGTGGGGATCGTACATCGGTACCAAAGCCGTGCCGATGAGGTGCCATCCGCCTGGCGAGGCTAGCGGATAGATGCCGGTCTGGTTGCCGGCCACCGCCACCGCATGGGCCGGTACCAGCGGGCGCGGGTTGCGGCGGCGGGGCAGCCACAGACGCTCGTCCAAAGGTCCCAGGAAGGGAAAGCCCGGCGTGAAGCCGGTGGCGAAGACGCGGTACTCGGGCTGGCTGTGCAGGCGAACCACCTCGTCCACGGACAAGCCCGTCTGCGCCGCTACCCAGGGCAGGTCTATCCCGTCGTAGCGTACCGGAACCTCCACCCGCCTTCCCTCCGCCGCCGCGGGGGGGTGGTGCAGGTGCTGCTTCAGCCAGCGCTCCACCTGGGCCCTGGAAACCCGCTCGGCATCGAACTCGACATACACGTTGACGTATCCGGGCACGATGTCGCTGATCCCCGGCAGCAGGTCGGAGAGCAAGGCCTGTACCAAAGCCAGCAGCCGGGCATTGGCCGAGGGGTCGAGCCGCTCGGAGAAGCGCAGGTAGAGGCCGGTGAGGGTCATGCGTCAGTAGGTCCCGATGGCCACACCCTCGGCCAGCAGGGCCTCCCGCACGGCCTTGGCGATCTCCACCGCCTGGGGGTTGTCGCCGTGGATGCATAGGGTTTGTGCGCGTACCGGCACCAGGCCCCCCTCCACCGCCTCCACCTGGCCTTCGACCACCATCTGCACGGCCCGTCGTGCGGCCAGGGCGGGGTCGTGAATCCAGGCCCCGGCGCTGCCCCGCGGAGCCAAGCGCCCGTCGCGGCTGTACCCGCGCTCGGGGAAGGCCTCGGCCACGGTGGAGAGCCCCAGCTCTTGTGCCTCGGACTCCAGCGGCGTACCGGGCAGCACCACCAGCGGAACCCTGGGGTCGAAGTCCTTGACCGCCTGGGCGATGGCCCTGGCCGTCTGGGGGTCTTTGGTGGCCCGGTTGTACAGCGCGCCGTGGGGCTTGACGTGGTGCAGGGGGATGCCCATCACCTTCAAAAAGGCGCTCAAGGCCCCCACCTGGTAGAGCACGTCGGCATAGACCTCCTCGGGCGTGGCCGCCAGCTCGCGCCGCCCAAAGCCCACCAGGTCGGGGAAGCCGGGGTGGGCTCCCACCGCCAGGCCGGTTTTTTGGGCCAGGGCCAGGGTGTGTTTGATGGTCAGGGGGTCGCCGGCGTGAAAGCCGCAGGCCAGGTTGACCGAGCTGATCAGGGGAAACAGCGCCTCGTCCCGGCCTAACTTCCAGGGGCCGAAGGATTCGCCGGCGTCGGCATTCAGGTCTATACGCATAGAGGCTCTCGAGGGCTTGGGTGACCCACAGGCCAGCCGCAGGATGGGTAAAGGCGGCGCCGAAGGGGCAATAAAGAGTATATCCCGGCCCGAGCGTCCCCAGCTGCCTCAGGAGGGTTTGGAAGAGGTAGGGGGCTTCCAGGACAGCCCTCGGAGCGGCCCATCTTGGGCACGCTCAGGAGGTCGGCGGCCCCGCGGGTGTTGGGCCCGGGGGGTGGTGCTGCCGATCCTTCAGGGCCTCAAGGTACGCTTTCGCGTGGTCGGGGCCTCCCCGGTTATAGCGCCTCACGATCTCCTGTATCCCGCGAGGGGTGTTCGGCGCGGTCTTGACCCTCCGCCATAGCTCGTTCAGGGTCAAGGGAATCGTCCCCTCCCCAAGGCCGCATGCCCACAGGCCCCGTTTTGACAAAACCGAAGGGGGCTTGGGGTGGGGTCCTCCGGGCGGCCTCTTTCAGGCGGTCCTGGGGGATGTGTAGGCGCAAGTTTTGGGTTAGCGGATCTTGCGCCGGGGCAAAGCCAAAGCTCTTCCACCTAGGAACCTTTGCGGAAGGGGAAGGCCCGGCCAGCGTAGCATCCACCAGGCCATAGGTGGACGTTCCCTGACCTCCGGTGCCCTGGCTGCCTCTGGGGGGATGGTCTCGGGGAAAGCCTGGGGCGCGGGCGGGGCAGGGCTCTCCAGGAAGGCTACCCTGGCCGCCCACTCCTCGCGGCTGTACAACCCCTGGCGCTCCAGGGCGGCGAGAAGCCTTCCCACGAGGGCCTTTCCCTCGAGGAAGGCCCAGGGGGGTACCTCGGCTCTCTCATGCAGGACGGCGTTACGAAGCTCCACCAAGCGCCAGAGCCTTCCTCGCAGGGCTCCGCGATCAGGGTAGCTCTGGAGGAAAGCCTCCACCGCCCCCGAACGCAGCTTGCCCCCCAGGGTCTCCCCCTTTGGGGCCCCGAGGCGTTCCAGGAGCTCCTCCAGGAGGAGGACCAACCGCACGAAATCCCCCAAGAGGTCGCCGGTGCGCTGCCAAACGGCTTCCATGGTCTACAAAAAGGGGCAGACCCGGGGCGAGGCCCCGTAGCCCACCAGCCTCCCCCCCGAGGCGGCGATGAGTTCCTCCCAGAAGGCCTTAATGGAGGTGGTCAACCGGGCGTTGGCGTTGCGGTCGTCTCCAGCGGTGATCCCGGCAATGCAGACCTCCTGGCCCCTGAGCTTGGGAAGCCCCAGACGCACCTTTGCTCGCTCGAGGAGGTTTTGCCGCACCTCCCTTCGCTCGAGCCGCAGGCGGTAGTCGTAGAGGTTCACCAACTCCGACTGCTCAAACCCGTGGACCAAGACCAGGATGTAACCGGGTCCCCTAACCCGTTCCCCCGCTGCCTCGAGGGCGGCCAGGATCTCGGTGCCTTTGGTGCACTCCGCCGTGGCCTGCTGGCGCAGCTCGTCAAAGGCCCGGAGGACCTCTTGCTTCCAGCCTTTTTTCTCTCGCTCCAGCTTGAACCTAGGGGTATTCAGGGGATCGGGGGTTTCTAGAATCCGGGCGGGAGCGGTATAGCTCCTGCCGGTGATAGGAGCCAGGGTGAGGCGGACCCGCTGGTTGAGGAGCTTCGCCGACAGGTTGGGAAGGATCTCCTGGGCTAGCATCTCCCGGTAACCGTTCTGCACGTACCGGGGGGCGCTGCATCCCAGGGCCACCAGGATCTGGTAGTCCTGCACCCCTCCCAGGAAAGGGAGGTTAAGGGCGAGGCTGAGGAACCAGGCGATCATCGGCATCTTCCCGCGTGAGGGGGTCGGTGGGGGGCTCGAGGTCCAGAGGCGGCAGGGCGGGCCGGTTCAGGGGTGGAACGTAGCCCACGAACTCGGGGGCCGGGTCCCACCGGGGCCAGGCCCGGGCAAAGCCCCGCCAGTAGGCGGCCACGATCTCGCGGTAATAGGCGAGAAGCTGGTCCAGGGTTCGCTCGGTGCTGCGGTGTAGCGCCTGGAGCCGGGCCCAGAGCCGCCTTTCGGCGCGGGCGGTGAGGAAGAGCCGGCGCATGAGGGACTCCCGCTCGTGGGGGCTCTTGTAGCCCAGGAAGAAGGTGAAGGCCACCAGGCCGAGGCCCAGGATCAGGAGGGCGGGTAGGGTCCAGGGGGAAGGAAGGGGGTCGCCCTGGACCTCGGCCATACGCCGGGAAAACTCCGCCCGCAGCACAGCGAAGGTGACCGCGATGAGAACGGGAAAGACAGCCGTGCCCGCCGCCAGGAGGGGGTGGCCTTTGCGGTACTGGTTGCCGGCCTCGTGCCCCAGCCAGAACATGGTTAGGGTGGCGATGAAGGCCACGATGTAAGCCTCCATCTGGGAGAGTTCCAGGGTGTCCATGGCCAGCTTGTTGAAGACCAGCTCGGCGAAAAACACCATTGCCAGGAGCCCATACCGTCCCGCATACCCCCAGACGTGGGCGAAGACCTCGGGGGTGGGCTCGTCCTGGCCTACGATCCGCTCCAAAGCCTTTCGCTGGTGGCGCACCTGGTTGAGGCGCTCCTCCAGGTGGCCGCGCCGGGAGAGGTAGCGGCGCACCACCCCTTCCATCCAGTGCCCGAACCGCTCCTTGAGCTGCCCCGGGTAGGGGTTAGGGGTGAGGTAGGCTAGGCTGGCGTGCTTCTTGGCCAAGGCTTTGCTGTCCCTGTGGCCGATCCAGTAGGCGCGGAGGATACGAAGCCTAGTGAGCATAAGGTTCCTCCTTCTTATCCAAGGGGAAAAGCCGGTCTAGTTCCCCTTCCGCTTCGGCCAAGACCGCTAGCCGGGCGGCCCTAAGCCGGGCCTTGGCCAGAATCCGGGCTACCTTCCTTCGGTGGGCTGCTTCGAGGCGGGCGATCTCCTGCTCTACATACCGGATCCGCAACTCCTCCCGGGCCAAAGCGGGGCGGAGGGCAGCTTCAGGGTAACGGCCCTCCGCCCCCAGGCGCCCAAGGTGCTCCAGCACCTTTCGGTACTCCTGGAGGGCCTGTTCCAAGGGGGCTTTCCTCTGGGCCAGGCGGGCCTCGAGGTCCACCACCTGCCGCCCTACCTTTTCCTTGAGCAAAAGAAAACGCGACCGGGCTTCCTCCGAACCCATACGCCGCCAAAGCATAACCAAGACCAATTCTAGCCAGGGCTGGGCTACACCGTGTGATATGTGCACCTAAAAACAAGCCGTCTCCCTCTGAAACGACCGAGGTCTACGGCCGTGGTCAGGGAGGATGAAGGTGCTCAAGGCGCTGGGGCTCAGGCTGCGGGCCGAACCCGTCGGCGCTTGAGCGGGCGATGCCGCCCAGGTCGCGCACCACGCCGGCGGTTGTCGGGCGCGGCGGAAAAGCCATCACGACAGCCGCTTGCCCCCCTCCTACCCACCGCGGGGGCAAGGTATTCCCATCCACCTACGCCCGCTACCTCCAGCTCGAGCGGGGCCACAGCCCGCGGGGGGTGCGGCGCTACCTCTACGACCTCAAATGCACCCGCGGCCTGATCTTCGTCTCCCTCAACCCCCAAGAACCGGCCCCCGCCTACTTCGCCGCGCAGGTCGAGGCGGGGGTGAGCCTGGAGGCGGTCAAGGACCTGCTGGCCACGCCTCCATCAGCACCACCCAGATCTACCTCCACGCCGCCCGGTGGGCGGCGTGAAGATAGCTTGCACAACCCGGCAAATTCGATAAGATACTCGTCAAACTTGGGGAGGGCCACATGAGGAAACGCTGGATCGGTGCTTTGTTGGGATTCGCGCTTATAGGTGGGGCTTTTGCGCAAAGCAGGTCTGACACGGTCGTAATCGCTCAAGGGGTAGATGTAACCGTTCTGGATCCTAACAACCAACTCGAGACCCCTACGGCCAACGTTCTGTCCAATATCTTCGACCCTCTGTATCTTCGTATGCCCGACGGCAGCGCCAAGCCCTGGCTGGCAACCGGGGTGCGGGCCGTCAACCCCACCACTTGGGAAATGACCATCCGCCCGGGGATCAAGTTCCACAATGGCGAAGAGCTCACCGCCGAGACGGTCAAATGGAACTTCGACCGGGTGATCGACCCGGCTAAGCCGCTGCGTATATCTAACTCTTGGGCGGCTTTATCCAAGGTAGAAGTGGTCAACCCCACTACCTTGCGCTTTACTTTCCGGAACCCTTTTCCGCTGTTCCAGACCCGCCTGACCGGATTTTTTATCCTGCCGCAGAAGTACGTTACCGAAAACGGCAACAAGTACCTGCAGGAGCCCGTCGGCACCGGCCCCTACAAGTTTGTGCGCTGGGTGCGGGATCAACAGTTTGAGCTCGAGGCCAACCCTAATTACTGGAACGGTGCCCCCAAGATCAAGCGGGTCATTTTCCGTCCGATCCCCGAGGCGAGCAGCCGGGTGGCCGAGCTGATCTCGGGCGGGGTGGACATCATCACCAACCTGGTCCCCGAGGCGGTGAGCGCGGTGCGGGCTTCCAATGTCGCCGAGGTGCGCACCGTGCCCAGCATCCGCAACATATTCGTCATCCTCAATACCCAGGCCAAGCCCGGCAGCCCGCTCGCTAACCCCAAGGTGCGCCTGGCCCTCAACTATGCCGTAGACAAACGGGCCATCGTCAAGAACGTGCTGGGAGGCTTCGGCCAACCCACCGGGTGTGCGCTCAACCCTTACATCTTCGGCTACGACCCGCGCGCCTGCCAGCCCTACGAGTACAACCCGGAGCGCGCCAAACAGCTGCTGGCCGAGGCCGGTTATCCAGGCGGATTCAGTATGACCCTGGGCTCCCCCAACGGGCGCTACCTCAACGACCGCCAGGTGGCGGAGGCCATCGTGGGCCAGCTGGCCCAGATCGGGGTAAAGGTGGAGCTGCGGGTGCAGGAATGGAGCACCTATGTCGGGCAGATCTTAGAGCGTAAGATCCCCACCGATGCGGTGCTGCTGGGCTGGGGCAACAACGAGTTCGACGCCGACAACTCGCTCTATAGCCTTTTCTACGGAGGCACGGTGCGGGGTGGCCCCCGCCAGGTGGCCTTCAGCTACGTGCGCTCGGTCCCCCTCGACAACGCTCTGTTGCAGGCCCAGCGCACCATCGACCCCGAACAACGCAAAAAGCTCTACCTGGACGCCCTGAAAGTGCTGCGCGCCGAGGCTCCTTGGCTATTCCTGTATCAGCAGGAAGACCTCTACGGGGTGTCCAAGCGCATAGACTGGAAGCCCAGACCCGATGAGCGGCTGCTGGTTGCGGACATGGCGATCAAGTAGATCGTGGTTTGTGGCAATGAAAGATACCGGCCCATAAGGCGTAAGGCTCTACCACCCCATCATGCTTGCCTACCTTGCCCGCCGCCTGATCCTGGTGCTGGTCGTCGTCTGGGGAGCAGCGACCCTGGCTTTCTTCTTACTCTTCTTCTCGGGAGACCCGGTTAACTTGCTGCTGCCGCTCGATGCAAGCCCCGAGGTGCGCGCGCAGTTCCGTAGGGCTAATGGCTTTGACCGACCCGTGGCGGAGCAGTACCTGCACTATCTGAGCCGGGTTGTCCAGGGCGATTTGGGCGTCTCGTTGCGCAACCAGACCCCGGCGCTGCGGCTGGTCCTCGAGCGCATGCCCGCGAGCATGCTCCTGGCGGCCGCCGCCTTGCTGTTTGCGGTGGTGTTCGGGGTGTTGGCCGGGGTACTGGCGGCCGTACGTAAAGGCACGGCCTCCGAGTTCATCGTGCTGTTCTTGGCGCTTTTGGGGCAATCGATGCCGGTGTTCTGGCTGGGCCTGATGCTCATCCTGGTATTCGGGCTCGAGCTGCGCTGGCTCCCTATATCCGGGTATGGCACCTGGCAACACCTGGTTCTGCCCACCCTCGCGGTTGGAACCTTCTCGATGGCGGCCATCGCCCGGCTCACCCGAGGCGGGGTGCTCCGCGAGCTGCGCAGCGACCACGTGCGCACCGCAAGGGCCAAGGGGCTCTCCGAGCGGGTGGTGATCTACAAGCACGCCCTCCGGAACGCGGCGATCCCGGTGGTCACGGTGGTGGGCTTGCAGCTCGGCAACCTGCTTTCCGGGGCGGTCATCACCGAGACCATCTTCGCCTGGCCGGGGGTGGGGCGGCTGGTGCTTACCGCGGTCACTCAGAAAGACTTCCCCGTAGTGCAAGCGGCGGTAATCGTGTTTGCCGTGCTATTGGCGGTTATCAACTTGGCGGTGGATCTGCTTTACTCGCTGCTGGATCCCCGGGTGAGGTACCACTGATGCGCCGGGTTTTGCGAACCCCCTCCGCCATCGTCGGTCTGCTGCTGATTATGGTCTTCGTGCTGATGGCGGTTACGGCCCCCCTTATCAGCCCCACCGACCCCACCCGTCAGGATCTCACCGCCATCACCCAACCTCCCGGAAGCGAAGGGCACCCTCTAGGTACCGATCGGCTGGGGCGAGATATGCTCTCGAGGATCATCTACGGTACCCGGCTCTCTCTCGTCGTCGCGGTAGCCGGGGTGTTGATCGGCATGGCCATAGGGGTGCCTTTAGGCCTGATGGCCGGATACCTTGGTGGACGGGCGGATGACCTCCTTATGCGGCTGGGCGATATCCAGCTCTCTTTGCCTTTTATCCTGTTGGTGATCGCTATCATCGCTGCCCTAGGGCCCAGCTTGATCAATACCATCCTGACGTTGGGGATTACCAGTTGGGTCCTGTACGCCCGAGTGGTGCGGGGGGAGGTGCTGTCGCTCAAAGAACGCGAGTTTGTACAGGCCGCGCACGCTCTGGGGGCATCGGGTCCGCGTATCATGCTCCTCCACCTTCTGCCCAACGCGGCGGGGCCTCTGATTGTGGTGGCCACGCTCGAGCTAGCCCGCCTTATCGTCACCGAGGCCGCGCTCTCTTTCCTGGGGCTTTCGGGAGTTCCCCCGGAGATCCCCAGCTGGGGGCAGATGCTCGCCGACGGACGAGAGGTGCTGTTCTTCGGCGGCTGGTGGGTGGCGACTTTTCCCGGAATCGCCATCAGCCTGCTGGTGCTGGGGATAAACCTCTTTGGGGACACCCTGGCGGAAGTGCTCGATCCGCGCAGCCGGTAAGGGGAAGGCTCGGCTGCAACTGGAAGCAGCGTGCACCCCTCTCTTCCTGAGGTAGACGGTGGTTGCAGCGATAAGGGCGTAGCAGAACTGGTAGCCTCTTCTCAGGGCCTTGGCCGCCATCTGGTCTCCCTGAAACCCGATGTCCAGGCCGTAAGGCCGAAAGTGCCCTCCCAAGCCCACCTGCGCACCTCGGAGACGGGGGGCAATTCAACATGGGGGGCTCGATCTCCGTGGACTTTCTCCCGTGAGCGAACCCGCGGTAAACTCCCGCCCCAAGAGCCCTCTCCAGGGAGGACGTGGCGGTGAAATCCCGCGTCCTGAGCTCGAGAACCTTGCCCCAGAAACCCCGGGGAAGCGGTGACCGACCAAGGGGCTCAGGATGGCATCGGCCTGACAGGACCGTGCCCGGGGTACACCCGGGTGGCCCCCTTCTCCCGCAGGAGCCTCCAGCTCGCCAGGGCCACAGGATTGTCGAAAGCATGGGCTTCCGGCGGGAGGTCCCCGGTGAAGGCCGACCCATCGTCGAGGAGAAGCGAGACGCAATGATCGGTGTGGCCGGGCGTATGCAGGATCTCTCCGGCAATTCCGATCCGGCCCAGCAACGAACGGCTCTGTTCGCACGAGATGAGGACGTTGCCCCTCTCGGTGATATCCACGTAGTTGTCCCCTGGTTTGGTCCAGGTTTTCATCCTGGGGATGGCGCCCAGTTGAACCTCGAGCACGAGCAGGGGAACACCCTCCCTCTTCAACTCCTCGGCCAGCCCCGTGTGGTCTATGTGGTAGTGGGTGGCGAGGGCGTAGCGAATCTCGTGGAGGGGTATGCCCATCCTCCTGAGGTTCGCCTTCATGGTCCCGAGGGTCCCTGGCCAGCCGATGTCAACCAGCAAGCGAGAAGGGCCTGCGCTTATCACCCAGTAGTTGGTTGAGCGGTAGCCAACGTTCACGATGGTCTGGTCCATGGTCTCGCACAACCCGCGGCCGTTGTAGAGAATGGCCCTACAGTGCTATCTTACCTGCCGCAGCGCCAGGGGTGTCCGTCAAGGATCGAGAAAAAGCCACCGACCATCCAACAAGATTCGCACCCCCTTCTCTGCTGAGGCTGATCCACCGCGTTTGGCGTACGATGGACGGCGCACAGCGCCCCAACAATCAACCCGCCAGACCCCTCTCCGATCCCACGGCTCGAGACCCGCGGACTTGCCCATCAACCCCGAGCTTGTCAGACTGGTACAACCGGTATGACCCATAGCCCCCAGATCCAGGAGATCCTGGCCCAAAGCCCCCTCTTCCAGGGCCTCGAGCCCGCCGCCCTCGAGGCCCTAGCTGCCGTGGCCAGCCTGCGGCGGTTGTCCAAGGGCCAGAGCCTGTTCCTCGAGGGCGACCCCGCCCGCACCCTGTTCATCGTGGCCCGGGGGATGATCAAGGTCTACAAGATGGACCCCCAGGGACGGCGCCAGATGGTGCTGCACCTCGACGGCCCCTACCAAGCGGTGGCCGCGGTGGCGATCTTCCTGGAGCAGCCCCGCTACCCGGCCTCGGCCGAAGCCCTGGAGGACAGCCTGCTGCTGGCCCTGCCCACCGAGGCCTTCCACCGGCTGCTCGAGACCCACCCCGCCCTCTCCCGCGCCCTCATCCGCTTCCTGGCCCGCCGCCAGGGGCAGCTCGTGCACCTGCTCGACCGGTTGGTCTTCCACGAGGTCGCAGCCCGCCTGGCCGAGTACCTGCTGGGACGGCTGGAGGCCGAGGGGCAGGGCTTTGGCCTGCCCACCAACCCCGAACTCGCCGCGCTGCTGGGCACGGTGCCCGAGGCCGTCAGCCGCAAACTGGGCGAGCTGTTCCGCCAGGGGCTCATCCGGCTCGCCGAGCGCCGGGTCTGGGTCGATGACCCCGCCGCCCTGCGCGAGTTGGCCGAAGGGTAAGCTTCCAGGCCTTGACCCAGGTCATGGCCCGCACCCCGGCGGCGGGAGTGCAATGAGGCCATGACCGCGACCCCCGACCTCCACCGGGAAGCCGCCGTCCAGCCGGACGGCATCTTGAGCCGCGTGCTGCACAACGAGGGCGGCGTCCGCGTAGTAATTTTCGCCTTCGACGCAGGTCAAGAGCTCACCGAGCACACCGCCAGCAGGCCCGCCATCGTCCAGGTGCTCTGTGGCACGGGCACCCTCAGGCTGGGGCCGGACGAGCTCGAGGCCCGCCCCGGCACCTGGGCTTACCTGCCCGCCGGGCTGGTCCACGCCGTCCGGGCCGAAAGCCCCCTCACCCTGCTGCTAACCTTGTTGCCCAAGGAGTGAACCCATGACCGCACAGCCCAACACCGTCAAAGTTCCGCTCAAGACCGTGGCCCTGCCCAACGAACACGGGGGCTGGGGATTTACGCTCGAGCCCATCCTGCTGGGGCTGCTCGTCGCCCCTACACTCGCCGGGCTGGGGCTGGGCCTCTTCGCGCTGGCGGCCTTCTTCACCCGCCACCCCTTGAAGCTATGGCTCGCCGACGTGCGTAAGGGCAAGCGCTTCCCCCGCACGCCCGTCGCGGGGCGCTTCGCCCTGGCCTACGGCAGTGCCGGGGTGCTGGGCCTGCTTTTGGCCTTGGTGAGGGCCGAGGGGCCCTTCTACTGGCCCTTGCTTGCCGCCCTCCCGCTGATCGCCGTGCAGCTTTGGTTCGACGCGCACAACAAAAGCCGCAACCTGCTGCCCGAGCTTGCCGGGGCCATCGCGATGGGCTCGGTGGCGGCGGGGATGGGGCTGGCGGGGGGCCTCGAGCCCTCTGTGGCGCTGGGCCTGTGGCTGGTGCTGGCCGCCCGTGCGTATGCCGCCATCCACTACGCCCGCACCCAGGTGATGCGGGCCAGGGGGCTCGCCGTCCCCTTCCGCCCCGCCTACCTGGCCCAGCTCATCGCCATCGGCGGGCTGCTGCTGGGGGCCGCCGCCGGCTGGGTTCCCTGGCTGAGCCTGCTGGCCGTGGGGCTGCTGCTGCCCTTCTCGGCCTACACCTTCGCCCATCCCCCGGTGCCCGCCAGGGTGGTGGGCTGGAGCCAGATGGCTTTCGGGCTGCTGGTGGTGGTGCTCACGGCGCTGGGCGTGCGGGCATAGCCCGACGCTGGGTGCAGGAGGGAAAAGACGAACTCGAGGCTCAGGAAGACCCCTGCTGTCGGCGTTTGCGCTCCTCGGCCATCTGGAACAGGCGCTCTTTGGTGAAGACCCGCCGGCTCATGGCGTAGGCGAACACCGCCACCGCCCCGGCCTGCAACAGCCCACTCGCGGCCAGCACCAGGCGCAGGTCAGCATTGCCGGTGTAAAGCATCAGCGGCTCGAGCACCAGCCGCAGCAGCAACCCGGCGTTGAGCAGCACATAGGTCAGGCCCTCGAGGCCCTCCTGGCGGATCTGACCGGGACGCGGCATCATCCAGTAGGCCACGCCCATCACCATCGAGAGGAAAAAGCCCACCAGCCCGGCGTGGACGTGGGTGGTCTTGAAGTAGCCCACCAACGCGGGCCAGATATAGAAGGCCGAGCCGGTGAGGGTGGTGTAGAGCAGGTAGAACAGGCTCGAGCGCACGAACAGGAATTGCCAGAACGACACGGGGAACTCCTCAGGGGTCAGGTTGTGGGCCGGCGAAAGTACTCCCGGTTGAGCCGGGCATACTCGGCCCAGGCTTCGGGGAGGTCTTCCTCGAGGAAGATGGCCCCGCTGGGGCAGACCTCCTGGCACAGGCCGCACTCGATGCAGCGGTCGGGGTCGATGTACATCTGCTCCTCGTGGTAATCGCCGCCGATGGCCTCCGCCGGGCAGACCGCGTAGCAGGCCGCGCAGCGCTGGCTGCGGCAGGGTTCGGCGATCACGTAGGCCACGGCTCAGTCCTCGAGGCGGTGCAGGTTGGGGCCCTGCGAGAGGAGGCGGTTTTTCTCGATGTAGCTCTCCCACTGCTCGGGCAGGTCTTCCTCGGGATAGATGGCCGAAACCGGGCAGACCGGCACACAAGCGCCGCAGTCGATGCACTCGTCGGGGTGGATGTAAAGCTGGTCGCCTCCGTCGTAGATGCACTCCACCGGGCAGACTTCCTGGCAACTGCGATCCTTCACGCCGATACAGGGCTCAGCGATCACGTGGGGCATGGCTCAGCTCGCTTTCTCAATGAGCAACTCCACCCGGCCTGGCCCCAAATCGCGCAGCGCGTAGGGGTGGCCATCCTGCTCCAGCCGCGCCAGCAGGTGCACCGGGCGGCGCACGTGGTGCACCAGCAGGCGCTGGCCGGGCTCGAGGCGCGCCAACGCCTCCAGCACCCGCATCATGGGCAGGGGGGGCTCGAGGTTGGTCTCGATAGTGACCTCGGCGGCGTAGACCGCCCAGTCGGCTTCGCTCAGGGTTCGCGCCACGCGCTCCTCCGCCCCTGGTCCCAGGCGCAGGAAGTGCACCCGGTAGTGCTCAGGGCCCTCCTGTTCGCACCAAGCCTCGAAGCCCTTGCGCTCCATCACCCGGTACAGCGGCAGCGGCTCGAAAGGGACCTCCAGGCACAGGCGCTGGCCCGGGGCCACCTCGCGGGCGGCGGCCATGATGGCCCCGAAGGGCTCGCCCCCGGCGGCCAGGATGGGCCGCACGTCGAGGTGAAAGCCCACCGGAGCGGCCAGCCAGTCGGGTGGCGGGGTTCCCAATTTCGATTCGTTGCCCGCCGAAGCCTCCTCCGCTCTCGGCGTCTGGACGCCCAGCGCCCGGTTGAGCCGCTCAACGAGCACGGCAGGCTCGAGCCCCCCAATCCGCGCGGCCTGGGCCAGGGTGACCAGGCGGGGCATGGTGCGGCGCAGCAGGGGGTTTTTGAGCTTGGCGAAGGCCGGGCTGGCCTCGATGAGCACCTCCAGCAGCTCGGGGTGCTCGTCGAGCAGTTGGCTCACCCGCATCTCGGGCCGGATCACCGCTACTCCTTTTTGCCGATCCTCACCCGCCAGACCTCGGGGCCTTGCTCGAGGTATTCCCAGGCGAAGCGCCCGCTGCGCTCGGCGCTGAACTGGTAGTACAGCGGCTTGGGGTCGTGGTCGTTGACGAGCTCGAAGGCCTGGCCGGGCTCGAGGCTGTCGAAGAGGTGGAAGATGGTGGGGTGGCGCTCACGGGGGGCGATGGTGCGGACGTCCAGGGTTTTCATGCTTGCCTCCTTCACGCCCCCACTCTGGCCCAAGCCCCACCCCCGCGCGATGACTTGAGTCAAACCCCCTGGCGGTTACCGGGCGGCGAAGGTTCTGAGCAGGTGCTCGCGGCCTGCCCGGATGATGCGGTCGGCTGCTGGGTCGTGGAGCAAAAGCGACGGGTGCGGTGAATAGCCGCACCCGTCCGCAACTACCGGCGCCTCTAGTGGCCGCCGGAGTTGGTCACGGGGGTCTGGGCGTGGAAGATGCTGGGGTCTTCCTTGCCCTCGACCACCAAGTACCCCACCAGGCCGCGGGCCGCGCGGGAGAGGGCGTGGTCGACGAGCATGTACTTGCCGGGGTAGTCGAGCTTCATCTCCACGATGGAGGCGCTGCCGGGGCCGGTGATAGCACTCTGGGTGCCGGTGAGGGGGCTGCTGAAGGAGGCCTGGTTGTAGACGGTGTCGAAGACCTCGCCGATGACGTGGAAGGTGGAGATCACGTTGGGGCCGCCGACGCCGAAGAAGAGCCGGACTGTCTCGCCCACCTTAGCCTTCAAGGGGTAATCCTCGGTGAGGGCGGTGGTGGAACCGTTGAAGACGAAGTACTCGGGGCGCTCGTCGAGGAGCTTGCGGATATCGAAGCTCTGGCGGCCGGGGGTGTTGTAGGGGGCGGCTGTGTACATCTCACCCTGCATCACGTAGAACTCGCGGTCCACCTTGGGCAGCCCGCCCTCGGGCTCGACCAGGATCAGGCCGTATTGCCCGTTGGCGATGTGCTGGGCGGCCAGGGGGGTGGCGCAGTGGTAGACGAAGAGGCCGGGGGCCAGCGCCTTGAAGCTGAAGACCTTGGTCTCGCCGGGGGCCGCCTGCGTCACCGCGCCGCCGCCGCCGGGGCCGGTGGCCGAGTGGAAGTCCACGGAGTGGTACATGCTGTTCTTGGCGTTGTTGGTGAAACTCACCTCGACCGTGTCGCCCACCCGGACGCGGATGAAGGGGCCGGGCACCTTGCCACCGAAGGTGTAGTAGGTGTAGCTCACGCCGGGGGCTAGTTCGGCCTCGACCTCGAGCGCCTCGATGCTGACCTTGACCAATCCAGGCGCGCGCTTGCCGATGGGGGCGGGGATGTCGGCCGGATCATGGGCGATCTTGGGCAGGTTGGCGGGGACGGGCTCGAGGGCGACGGGGGCCGCGGCCGCCGGGGCGGTGGTTTGGGCCTGGGCGGGCGCCGGGGCCTGCGCCGCGTTGCCGCCCTTGCCGGCCATGATCTGAACCGTGAGCAGGACTGCCGCCGAGGCCAGCGCCCCGAGGATGAGCATGAGGAGGAGGGGGGCGGCGTTGCGTTGGGTTTTTTTCGTCTCGATCATCTTATTTCCTTTCGGCCCTAAACTCGGACCTTTTTGTCTGAGATAAGATTAGCCCACGAGCGTCGGGACAGATGTCTTGGGAATAATGTCCCAAAAGGGCTCGAGCAAATTAGGTAAGGAGGGCCCATGAGAGCCTTACGCACCCTGTTAAAACGTGAAGAAAGCTACGGCGTGCACGCCCTGATGAGCGCCGCCGAGAGCCCCGGAATCCCCGCCACCGAGATCGCCCAGCGGCTGCAAGCCCCGCCTGCCTTCTTGGCGAAGGTGCTCGCCAAGCTCGCCAAGGCCGGGCTGATCGAGAACCGCCCCGGGCGCGGGGGGGGCGTGTGGCTCAAGGCCGACCCCAAGAGCATCTCGCTGCTCAGCGTCATCGAGGCGCTGTCCGGGCCGGTGGTGATGGACACCTGCCAGACCAAGCCCCGCTGCGCCACCGAGCAGCGGCGGGGCTTCTGCTACCTCAAGCCGGTGTGGAACGAGAGCAGCCGCAAGGTGCGCGAGGTGCTCGGCAGCTACACCCTCGACCAGATGATGGCTTGACGTGGGTCATGGCCCCTCGGCCCGTGCCGAACTAAGGTGGAAGCGATGACCGGCCGGGCCCCCAGCCTCACCCCCACCCCCGCGGTGCCGCTCAGCCTGCCGCTGGGCTTCTTCGCGGCGGGGACGGCCTTCCTGCTGTGGGGCCTGCTGCTGCTGGCGATCCACCCCGAAGCCCTGCAGGCCGCCCGCCACCCGGTGCTGCTGGCCGCGAGCCACCTGCTGTTCTTGGGCTTTGGCGTGGGGGTGCTGGTGGGGGCCATGCATCCTCTGGTGCCGGTGGTGCTCGAGTCCCCCCTCCCCCGCCCCGCCCTGGGCTACCCCACGCTGGCCCTGTGGGGGGCGGGCCTGCCCTTGCAGGTGTGGGGCTTCCTCCAGGCCGAGCCCCGCTGGATCGCGCTGGGCGGCGGCCTGGTCCTGCTGGGCCTGCTGCTCTTCGCCTCTCACATGGCGCTGGCCTTCCGGCGGGCCTCGAGGTGGAGCCCCGTAGCCACCGCGCTGGCCTGGGTGAGCTTTTACTTGGTGCTCACCCCCCTGCTGGGAATGCTGCAAGCCCTCACCCTGCGAATGGGCTTCTACAACCCCGAGCGCCTGAGCTGGCATGTGCTGGCCGGGCTGGTGGGCGTGTTTGTGCTCTCCATCCTGGGCGTCGGGCACAAGCTGGTCTCGATGTTCACCCTCAGCCACGGGGTGGATGAAAGCCTGCTGGGGCTGCTGCTGTGGCTGCTCAACCTGGGCCTGCTGGGCCTGGCCCTGAAGCAACCCATGGGGCTGGGCCTGCTGGCTGTGGGGGTCGGGCTGGCCTGCTACGACACCTTCCGCATCCTGCGCCACCGGGTGAAGCGGGCGCTGGACGTGGGGGTGCGGCACTACCTGGCCGGGCTGGCTTTCCTGGTGCTGGCGCTGCTGGCCCTGCTTGCTGGGCAGGCCCTGTGGGCCGGGTTGTGGTTTGGCCTGGGTTTTCTGACCCTGATCGTGAGCGGGATGCTCTACAAGATCGTGCCGTTCCTGGTCTGGACCTACCGCTATGCGCCCAGGGTGGGCCTGGAAACCGTGCCCGCGCTCAAGGCCATGCTCCCCGAGCAGGCCGCGGGCTGGGCGGGAATGCTGCTGGGTCTGGGAGCCTTGCTCGCTCCTTTCTGGCCACCCGCCTTCTGGCTGTGCCTGGCCGGGGGCCTGCTGTGCGCCTACGCCCTCGAGGAGGTGCTCCGCTCATGAACCCTTTGGAAGAACAAGCCCGTCGCCTGCTCACCCAGGTCTACGACCCCGAGCTTGGCCTCGACGTGGTCAACCTCGGCCTGATCTACGACATCCGCGTGGAGCCGCCCACCGCCTATGTACGTATGACCCTCACCACCCCCGGCTGCCCCCTGCACGAATCCATGCCAGAAGCGGTGCGCCGGGCCCTCGGCGGGCTCCCCGGCGTCGAGGCGGTCACGGTCGAGCTCGTCTGGAACCCGCCCTGGACCCCCGCAAGGCTTTCGCCCGAGGCCCGCAAGGCACTGGGTTGGGACTAAGCCGAGTCCTGGAAACAAAGCGCACGTAGAGGGAGCCATCCCGCCGCCGCCAGGGTAAAAGAACGATAGGCCCACCCTGCGCATCCTCGAGCCCTCCGCCAGCCAGACCTACTGCGCCGGTCAGCCCATCCCCTTCCGGGCCGAGAGCTACGACCCCAACAACCCGCCCGACGGCGCCATCGCCTGGCCGGGCCTCAGCGGCACTGGCCACACCCACAGCCAGGCCCTCCCGGCGGGCGGCTACACCGTGATCGGGCGCGGCACCGACCTCGAGGTCTGGGCCGACCAGTCCGCACGGCCCGTACTGCGAGCTCGAGCTCGCCGGCACCGGCAGCGATCCCGAAGACGGCGCCCTCCCCGGCTCCAGCCTGAAGTGAACCACCAGCCTGGCCTCGGTACAGCCGGGCGGCTCCGCCGAGCTGGGCAGCGGCCACAGCCTGCGGTTCAAGCGCTCGCCAACTACTGCGCCTCGCCCGCGCAGTACGAGCACCTCATCACCCTCACCGCGCGCGACAGCGCAGGCCAGATCGGCACCGACGTGGTGCGGGTAAGGGGCTATCTGCTGTGCTGAAGCCCGAGACCGGGGGGGTGGGTTCACCCCCCCGGAGCGTGAGGCTAGAATTGGTGTAACTAGGTCAAAGGAGGTCGGGATGTCCAAGCTCAAATTGGCAGCACTGGCGGTGTTGGCCCTGGGCGCGGGGTTGGCAGCGACGAATTACCGCCTGGTGATCAACGGCAAGGCCTCAAGCACCCCCGCCATCGTGGTGGGCGGCAAGACCTACGTGCCCCTCGAGGCCCTCAAGGCCGCCGGGGTGAGCGTGAGCGTCTCGGGCTCCACCCTCAGCCTCACCCTGCCGGGTGCCCCGCAGGCGCAGGGCGGGGCCAACCAGGTGGCGGCGCTGGAGGGCTGCGTAAACGAGTGGCTCTTCAACGGCATCTGGCGCTTCAGGGTGCTATCGGTGGAGCCCTTGCCCGCCGGCGGGCGCGGGGGCTGGAAGGCCATGGTGGAGCTGCGCAACGGCACCACCGCCAACGGCGCAGCCCTGGCCGGCACCGGCTGGCAGGGCCTGCTGCTGGCGCTTGACAACGGCAACACCATCGAGTCGGGCTACGTCCAGATGCGCGACAAGCCCTTTGCCCCGGGTACCGGCATGGTGCAGGAGGCGGTGTTCTACTCCGAGGAAACCGACAAAACCCCCACCAAGCTGCTCTTGCTGCTCGACCCCAACAAGATGAACACCTCGCTCAAGATCCGCTACAGCGTCGCCGACCCCAGCTTCCGGGTACGGCTGGACTGCCGCAGGTGATTCACCCCCCCACCCAGCCCGCGTTTATGAGCGTATCAGGCGGCTCTGGGCCGCGATCCGAACGGGCGCGTTGACCGCTCCGTAGTCGTTGTAACCCCGGCGCTCGACGATCTCGATGAAAAACAGGTCGTCGAAGGTCTGGGTATAGGCGTGGAAGAACTCGCCCTCCGGGCTTTGGTCGTAGAGGATATTCAGCCGCCTGAGGCGCTGCAGGAGCTCTGGGTCCAGCCCGTAGCGGGCCTCCAGGTCGTCATAGTAGTTCGGCGGGATCGGCAGCAGTCTAACCCCGGCGGCGAGGAGGTTTTCCAGGGTGGTAAAGATGTCCCGGGTCGAAAACGCGATATGCTGCACACCGCCATGGGACTCGCTCAGGAAGCGTGAGGCCAGGGTACCCCCGCCCTGGGAGGTGTTGAGCACCAGCCGTAACGACCGGTCGGCGTTCTCTACCGCCTGGCTCTGGATCAGGCCGGCGGGGTCGGGGATGTCGAGCAGGTTGGAGGCCTCGAGCCCCAGGATGGTGCGGTAGAACAGCACCCACGAGGGAACTTGGGTCGTAGGCATCACCTGGGCCAGGTGATCTACGCGCTCCAGGCCTGCTTGGAGGGGCAGGCCTTCCTCGAGCACGAAGTCCACCGACCAAAACTGGCGGTAGTCTGCGGGCGGCTCGAGCAGGTAGATCAGGATGCCCTCCGGCCCGCGCAGGGCGGGTATCTGGTGCTCATTGGGGCCGGTCGGACCCAGGAACAGAGAAGCTTTGTACGTCTGGGCACGGCGCAACACCGCAGGGAGGTCAGCGACCTCGAGCCCAACTGCACAAACCGAGGTGCCGTGAAGCTGGTTGTAGGCCTGGGCGAAGCTGCCGGCTTCGGCGTTGAGAATGAGGTGGATCTGGCCCTGCTGCCACAGGCTCACCCCCTCCTTGGAGCGGTGCTGGCCGGTTTTACGAAACCCTAAGCCCTTCAGGAAATCCCCCAAGACGGGGGCCATTTGCTCGCTTACCGCGAACTCCACGAAGGCCACTCCGGAAGTTCTGATCTTGGGGGGCTCGTCCTCTTGCAAATAGACGAGCGAGCGGTAGCCGTCGAGCGCCGTTTCCTTGGGGGGCGCCGTACGGAACTGGTCGTTGAAGACCTCCAGGGAGAGATAACCCCCATAGCCGGTCTCCCGCAGCGCGGCCATGAACTGCCTCAGCGGGAACTGACCCTGCCCGGGGAAATTGCGAAAGTGGCGGCTCCAGGGCAGGGCTCCCATCTCCAGGGCGGGCGCGTCGGCCACCTGGACCAGGTAGATCTTCTCCCCGGGGATCCGGCGCAGCGTCGAGAGCTCGAGGTTTTTGCAAAAGATGTGAAAGGTATCCAGAATAAGGCCCACGGCAGGGTGATTGGCGCGGCGCACGACTTCCCAGGCGTCGCGGTAGTCGTGGATGTGCCGGCCCCAGGCCAGCGCTTCATAGCCCACCCGCAGGCCCCGCTGCCGTGCCCGCTCCCCCAGCTCGTAGAGATCTTCGGCGATGCGCTCCAGCCCGCCCAGGCTGTGGGGAGAAACGTTGGAGCAGACGAAGAACAGGTCGGTGCCCAGCTCCTGTAACAGGTCAAATTTGCGCTCAGCCCGGCTAAAAGCTCGTGAGCGCAGCGGTTCGGGCAAGCCCTCAAAATCCCGAAAAGGTTGCAAGGTCACGATCTCTAGGCCCAGATCCTCGCAGAGGCGGCGCACATCCCTGGCCTGACCCTCGAACGTCAGCAGGTCGGTCTCGAAGATCTCGACCCCGTCGAAGCCCGCCGCGGCGATGGCCTCGAGCTTGCTCCGCAGGTCGCCGCTGAGAGATACCGTGGCGATGGAGGTGCGCATGCTTCCTCCTTACCAAACCAATACCGCCTTGGCCTGGGGCAGCTGCCCTTCCAGCAGCTCCTGAAAAGTCTGCGGGCAGGCGCCAAACGGGCGTACCGCCGCCAGCGCGTCGGGTAGCTGGGCCACCAACCCCACCGCGCGGGAAAAGTCGTCGTGGGTGAAGACGTAAGCCCCCTTGAGGCTGATCTCCTGCAATACCACGCGCTGCAAAGGCAGGGCCGCCGAGGTGGCCTCGAGGCCCACCAGCACCACCACCCCCCCCGGCTCCACCGCGTCGACCGCCAGCTCCGCCGTTTTGGCGCTACCCACGCAGTCCAGCACTACCTCGAAGCTTCCCTCCGGAACCTCCAACACCTTTGGGGCGAAGCCGAAGCCCTCCAACCACTCCCGCCGCAGAGGGTTACGCTCGGCCACCTGGACTTGCGCTCCTCCCCGGTGCAACAGCCAGGCCACCAGGGTGCCGATGGCCCCCCCGCCCAGCACCAGCGCCCGGCGCCCCAGCACCGCGCCCGCCAGTTCCACCGCCCGCAGCGCCACCGCCAGCGGCTCGCATAAGGCTCCCTTCCAAAGGGGCAAGCCCTCGGGCAGCGGATAAAGCTGGGTTGGGGGCAGCCTTATCTGCTGGGCAAAGCCCCCAGGGTAGTGAAAACCCACGTTGGTGCGGTTCGCGCAGAGGTTGGAGAGTCCCCGGCGGCAAGGGTCGCACCGGCCGCAGGCCACCAACGGGTTTACCGTCACCGCCCGGCCCAGCCACTCCGGCGGGCCTTCCTGCACTGTGGCGGCGATCTCGTGCCCCAACACCAGCGGCGGGCGCCAGCGGGCCCGCATGGCGGGAGTGCCCTTGTAGACGCTGAGGTCGCTGCCGCAGATCCCGGCGGCCGCCACCCGGAGCAAAAGTCCAGGCCCTTCCGGCAGGGGGCGCTCTTCTAAGGCGAGACTCCCGTAGTCTTGCAGAACCCAGGCTTTCACTCCTCGTACCCCCCAACCAGGCTGGTCTGAGGCTTGGCGGCGGCTTCCCGACGGCGCAGGTATAGGAGGCTGAGCACCAATACCACGTCGACCAGCGCCAAGGCTGCGGCCAGAGGACGATCAAAGAAGGCCAGCAGGTCACCGTTGGCCTTGATCAGGCTCATGGTGACGTTCTGCTCCAAAAGCGGCCCCAGCACCAGACCCAGCACGATAGGCCCCAGGGTGAAGCCGCTCTTGCGGAGCAGGAAACCGAAAAGCCCCAGCACAGGCAGCAGGTAGAGGTCGTCGGGGTTGCGGTTGATGGCGTAGGCCCCCACGATGCACAGGCTCGTCACCGCACCCAGAAGGAGATAGCGAGGGATCTGGGTAATGCGGCTCACCAGCATCACCGCCAGGAAGCCCACCACGGGCCTGAATACCACGGCGCTCAAGAAGAAGGCCAGGTAGATCTGGAAGACCAGACCTAGCTGGTCCTTGAACAGCGCCGGGCCCGGGGTGATGCCGAGGGCCATAAACATGCCCAGCACCACGGTAGTCATGGTGTCCCCCGGGATACCCAGGGCGAGGGTAGGGATCCAGTCCCCGGCGATGGTGGAGTCGCTGCCCGCTGCCCCGGCGATCGTCACCTGTTCCGGTTTATGGTCCCGGCGTAACCGGGCAAAGTTGGCGCTCATCCAGGCCGCGGTGTCCGACCCCGCCCCCGGCATGAGGCCTATAAAAACGCCGATCAGGCTCGAGCGCAAAAGGAGCCAACGCTCCCGCAGCACCGCCCTGGGGGCCTCGAGGAAGAAGGTGCGCAAAAGTTGCCGGAAGCCGGAGCCCGCCTGGGCCCGGGCCCGCGCCTCTCGGGAGGAGAAAGCGTACAAGGCATAAAGCCCCTCGCTAACCCCAAAAAGAGCGATCAGCGCTACGATAAACTCTATGCCCCCCAGAAGGTAGGGGTTGTTGAAGGTGAAGCGAGGGGTGCCGAAGGAGGGATCCACCCCCACGGTGCCCAAGAGCATGCCAAAGGCGAACCCCAACACCCCCTTCAGCAAGGAAGCAGCCCCGAAGATACCGCTGATGACCCCCATCATCACCACCCAGGTGTTCTCCACCGAGGAGAAGAGCTTGGCCACCTGGGCAAGCCCCAAGGAACCCACCACCAAAAACAGGATGCTAATCAACCCCCCCACGGTGGCCGCCACGGTGGAAAGACCCAGGGCAAAGGCGGGGGAACGGGTCCGGCCCACCTCGTGGATCTCTTCGGTGTAGGCCGCCGAGGCCGGCGTGCCCGGAACCCGCACCATCACCGAACCGGCGTCCCCGGTGAAGATGGCCGTGGTGGTGAGGCCGATGACCGCGGCGCAGGCCTCGGCCGGGCTCAGGAAAATCAGGATGGGGAGGACCAAGACTAGGCTTAAGGTGGCCGGGATGCCCGGGAAGAGAACCCCCTTGAGGAGGCCGTAGACCACTCCCAGGAGCAGGGCAAAAAAAGCGTCAAGACCAAACACGCTTCACCTCACCTTGAGGAGTTCGGCAAAGACGAGCTGCACCAGCACACCCACCACCACGCCGAGGGAAAGGACCTCTGACCAGCGGGCCCCCAGCAGGGCCGCGGTCAACATGCTGTATACGACCGCGGTGAGGACTAAACCGAGCTTGGGAAGGAGCCAGGGCACCAGCCAAAGGGCCCCCCAGAGCAAACCCATCCGCCAAAATGAACCCATACTGGGCGCGCGTACGGGCCTAAATCCACCTTGCCGCCCGACGGCGGCGAGAAGGGCCAAGCCCCCTAGCACCAGGATCCCGGCCAGGATCCTGGGGAAGAAGGCCGGACCCGGGGTACCCCCCTGGCCCGGAGGGAGGTTCCCGCTCAGGTACCAAGCGGCGAGGCCAAGGAACACGGCGACAAGGGCTACGACGCCTTCCCAAACCCGTTGTTGTTGCATCCTCTCTCCCTTTAGAACTTAAGCCCCAGCTCTTGGGTGATCTGGTTCATGGTCTTCGCTCGCTCCTGGAGGAAGGCTAAGCTTTGTTTGCGGTCCAGGTGGTTGATGACCAGGTTGGCGTTCTGCATGAAGCGCACAAAATCTGGATCCTGAACCGCCTGGGCGAAGGCCTTGTCCAGCACGTCAATCACCGAAGGTAGCGTGTACTTCGGCGCGGCGGCCATCAAGAAAGAGGCGAACGTCCAATCCACCCCCACTTCTTTGAGGGTGGGCACCTCGGGAAAGCTGGGGAAGCGCTTATCGGTCATGAAGGCCAAGAAGCGGGCCTCGCCGGACTTGACCAACGCGCTGGCCTCGCCAATGGAGACGAAGGCCACGTTAATTCCCCCGGAAAGGAGTTCTTGCATCGCCGCCGCCGCCCCCTGGGTGGGCACCCAAGGAAGGGCTTCGTCCTTGAGGCCCAACTTCCACAGGAAACCCAGGCGCGCGAAGTCGTAAGAACCCCACTTGGCCGTACCGGAGGCCTTGTACTTCCCCGGGTTCTGCTTGAGGTCGGCGATGAACTCCTGAGCGCTTTTCCAGGGGGCATCCTTGCGTACGACGATGGCCACCGGGTTGAGCACCAGCAAGGAGACGGGCGCAAAGGCCGAAGCGTCGATTTTGGTCTGGGCGACCCAGGGGGGCAGGACCACTTCCAGGGTGATGATGCCGAGGGTGTAGCCGTCGGGTCGGCCCTGGGCGATGGCCCCGTGCCCGATTGCTCCCCCACCCCCGGTGCGGTTGACCACCTGCACCGGTTGGCCCAGGATCTTCTCCAGCACCGGCGCCAGGGCCCTGGCCGTGAGGTCCGTCGACCCCCCCGCCGACCAGGGCACGATCAGGGTAATGGGGCGCGCAGGGTACCTTTGCGCAATTCCAGTCGCCGCCGACAGCGCTACCCCCAGGACGGCCAGCAGAACAAACCACCTCTTCATCGCATTCCTCCTTGGCTTCGCTCACAGCAAGATCCAGCGGGAAAAGGACTTGGTTGTAAGAGAAGCAGGGTCAATATAACCGAAGTCCCGCTAAAGTTCAACTGGCATCTCAGAAGGATTTGAGATAGACTGTTCCTGTGACCGCCCTCGAGGCCCTCCCCCTGCGCGAGCAAGCCTATCAGCGCATCAAACAGCTCATTTTGGACGAGGAGATTCCGGTCAACAGCTTTCTCTCCGAGCGCACCCTGGCGGAGCAGCTGGGCATGAGCAAAACTCCGGTGCGCCTGGCCATCGCCCGCCTGGAAAACGAGGGCTACGTGCGGGTTTCCCCCCAGCAGGGTATCGTGGTCCTGGCGCTGACCTTGGAGGACATCCTAGACTACATCGACTACCGCCTGGCCCTGGAGAGCTTCGTGGTGCGCAGCCTCACCGGGGCGCTGAGTGATGAACAGGCGCGGGCTTTGGAGGAGCACCTGCTGGCCCAGGCCCAGGTCGTGCATGACCCCAAGAGCACCCGCCAGGCCCTGGTGGGTGCCGACATGGCCTTCCACAAGTTCCTGGCCTCCCTCAAGGGCAACCGCCAGATCGTGCAGGCCCTCGAGCGCCAGCAGGAGATGCTCTACCGCATCGCCATGCGCATCTTTCAAAAGCACCCAGGCCGCCGGGAGCAGAGCTTTGTCGAGCACCAGACCCTCGCCCGTCTCATCATCGAAGGCCAACGGCAAGCAGCCACAGAGCTTATCGAGCAGCACATCCTGCGCATCAAGTCGCTGTTGGTAGGAACATAAGGCCGTGGCTTTCGGCCTGGCCTCGAGGTCGTCCAGGACCGGCGCCGAGAGGCAGGGGGTGGCTGAACGGGTACTGCTGGACGCCTCGGCCCTACTTGCCTACCTCCACCGGGAGCCGGGATTTGAGGTCGTCCGCGCCGCCCTCCGCGAGGGGGCCGCGATCGGGGCGGTCAACCTCGCCGAGGTCCTGCCCTTTGACGAGGTCACCGCCGCGCCGGGGGATGCCGGTGCTGACCGCCGACCAGGTCTGGGCCGGGCTGGGTCAGTAACCAGACCCCTTGTCCTAGCTCAAACGGCGAAATTGTATCTATACAATCCGTCCCGCGCCCTCTATAGTGCCTAGCAACGCCACCAGCAAGCTGATGCGAAGGCATCCCCATGCCGTTTACCGCTGGCTTGCGGCTCAAGGAGGGACGGATGCGCCAGGACGAATCTTCAGCCCACCATGAGGACGTGAAGCGCCTGCACGAGTTGGGGTACGCCCAGGTCCTGCGCCGACAGATGAGGTCGTTTTCCAACTTCGCCGTCTCCTTCACCATCATCTCGGTGCTCTCGGGCTGCTTGACCCTGTTCGGCTACGGCATGAACACCGGCGGGCCGGTGGTGATGACCCTGGGCTGGCCGCTGGTGGGGCTGCTGGTGACCTTCGTGGGCCTGGCCATGGCCGAGGTGTGCTCGAGCTATCCGACTGCCGGCGGGCTGTACTTCTGGTCGGCCAAGCTGGCCCGCAAAAACCCCGCGGCCTGGAGTTGGTTCACCGGCTGGTTCAACCTGCTGGGCGAGGTGGCGGTGACGGCGGGGATTGACTTCGGGCTAGCCTATTCCATCGGGGCCTTGCTCTACTTGACCACCGGACTCAACCCCACCCCACCGGTCATCATCACCATCTACGGCCTGGTGTTACTGACCCACGCGCTGCTCAATACCTTGGGAATCCGCTTGGTGGCACTGCTCAACGACGTGAGCGTTTGGTGGCATGTGCTGGGAGTGGTCATCATCGTGGCCGCGGTGATGCTTGGAGCTCCCCGTTTGAACTCCCCCGAATGGGTATTTACCCACTTCGTCAACAACACTGGCTTCGCTTCGGGCTTATATGTGTTCCTGCTGGGCTTGCTCTTGGCCCAATACACCTTTACCGGCTACGACGCTTCGGCCCACATGGCCGAGGAAACGGTCAACGCCGCGGTGGCCGCTCCCCGCGGCATCGTCAACTCCATCCTGGTCTCCTTGGTAGCGGGCTGGGTCTTGCTGATCGGTCTGAACTTTGCCATCCAGGACTATAAAGCCGTGCTAGGCACCGCCACCGGGGTACCTCCGGTACAGATCTTTATCGACGCGGTGGGCAAAACCGGCGGGATACTGCTCCTGCTTATCGTAATCGGGGCACAGTTTTTCTGCGGTATGTCCAGCGTGACCGCCAACAGCCGTATGCTCTACGCCTTCTCCCGCGACGGGGCCGTGCCAGGAGCCCAGCTGTGGCACAAGATCAACCCCAAAACCCGCACCCCTACCAACTCCATCTGGTTTTGCGTGGTATTCTCCTTTATCCTGGGCCTTCCCTACCTCTGGAACGCCACCGCCTACGCCGCGGTGACCTCCATCGCGGTGATTGGCCTGTACATCGCCTACATCATCCCGGTCTATCTGCGGGTGCGGGCTGGCAATAGCTTCCAGCGCGGACCCTGGCACCTGGGACGTTGGAGCTTGATAGTGGGCTGGATCGCGGTGGTCTGGGTGGCCTTTATCTCGGTGTTGTTCTGCTTGCCCCAGGTCAGCCCCATCACCTGGAGCACCTTCAATTATGCCCCTGTAGCGGTGGCGGTGGTGCTGGCTTTTTCGGGAGGGTGGTGGTTGCTCTCGGCCCGTCGCTGGTTTAAGGGGCCCAAGGTGCAGGGCACTCCCGAGGAACTCGCGGCTATAGAGCGCGAGCTCGAGAATCTGGGCAAGGCCGCCCCGGCAAGCTCGAGTACGGATTGAGCGCAGGACTGGCGATGCTCGAGCCCAAATCCCGCCCCGATCTAAAGCTCAACCGGCGCCACCCCCAGGCCCTGTATCGGCAGATCGCCGAGCAGATCAAGACCCGCATCGCCAGCGGAGAGCTGCCCGGAGGAGCCCGCTTGCCGCCCATCCGTACGCTGGCCGCCGAGCTTGGGGTCACCCGCTTGACGGTACAAAACGCCTACCGCGAGCTCCAAGCCGAAGGTCTGGTAGAGGCCACGGTAGGGCGGGGAACCTTTGTAGGAGCAGAAACCCACCCCTCGCTGTTGCACTTGCACCTGGGCGAGCGGCTTACCCCGATGGGAGTCCTCCACGACGTACACAAGGTGCAGCAGGTACGCGGAGTGCGCAACCTGGCCCTGGCCAGCCCGGATCCTCACCTTTTCCCGACCGAGGAGTTCTGGGCGAGCCTGGAAGCATTGCACCCTCAGGGCAGCGAGGTATTTCAGTATGGGCCGGTGATCGGCGACCCGCACCTGCGCCTGGCCATCTCCGGGATGTTGGCGCAGCGGGGCCTGGAAGTGTCGGCCGAAGAGGTGCTGATCACGGTGGGAGGATTGCAGGGGCTGGCCCTGACCGCCCGGATGCTCTGTCAGCCAGGGGACGAGGTCATCATCGAACAACCTACCTATCTGGGCTTCCTCAACATCCTCCACACCCTGAAGCTGCGCCCGCTCCCGGTGCCGCTGGACGAGGAAGGCCCCTCCCTGCGCCACCTCGAGGCCCTGCTGAAAAAACACCGGCCACGCTTTTACTACACCCTACCCAACTTCCACAACCCCACCGGAATGTGCTTCACCCCCGAACGGCGCCAAGCGCTGGTGGATCTGGCCGTCCGCTATGGCCTGACGCTGGTGGAGGACGATACCTATGCCCACCTGGCCTACGATATGCCCCCGCCACTGCCGCTCCGGGCGCTGGACCGCTCCCACGTGCTCTATCTCTCCAGCTTCTCCAAGGTGCTGATGCCGGGGCTGCGAATCGGCTTTGTGCTGGCACCGCCCAGGCTGCTGGAGGGATTGCTGGCCCTGCACAGCGCCTCGGACATCTGCGGCCCACCGCTACTTTTGCAGCGGGCCACGGCCCGGTTTATCCAACAGGGGAGCCTCGAGCGCCACCTGCGCAAGGTGGTGCCCGTCTACCGCGAGCGCCGGGATGTCTTGCTCGATGCGCTCCGGGCCCATATGCCCGGGGCAGTACGGTGGACTCGGCCCAAGGGGGGCTTCTCCTGCTGGCTGAGCCTACCGGCCTATTTCCCTCCAGGAGCGCTATACCAGGCGGCTTTGCGCCGGGGAGTGGCGATCACCCCGGGAGAGGCCTTTCTGACCCAAACCCAGCACTTCACCCATGTGCGGCTATGTTTTGGCTACCAGGGCCTCGAGGCGCTACGCGAGGGAGTAGCCCAGCTTGGCCAGTTGCTACACGAACAGTCCGCCCGGCTTACCCAGATAACGGAGGTACCATGAGTCAGCCACCCAAAGCCCAAGGTCTGCTCAGCCTCGAGGCCCTGGCCCAGCAGGTGCAAGCGGGAGCCATTGACACCGTGATCGCCGCGTTTCCCGATCACTACGGCCGCCTGCTGGGCAAGCGCTTCGATGCCGAGTACTTCCTCGAGGAGGTAGGCGAGCACGGCACCCACGGCTGCGACTACCTGCTCACCACCGATATGGAGATGAATCCGGTGCCGGGATACCGCTTCGCCAGCTGGGAGCTGGGGTATGGCGACTTTCACCTGGTGCCCGACCTCTCCACCTTGCGCCTGGCGAGCTGGCTGGAGAAGAGCGCCATCGTCCTGTGCGATCTCGAGCGCGAATCCGAAGGGGCGGTCCGGGTAGCCCCTCGCGCCTTGCTCAAGGAGCAGGCGGGGCGGATGGCAGAGTTGGGTTACCAAGCTCTGGCCGCCTCCGAGCTGGAGTACTACCTCTTCACCACCCCGTATCGGGAAGCCCAGGCCCAGGGGTATCGGGGGCTCGAGCCCGCCGGATGGTACATCGAGGACTATCACCTGCTGCAGGGCAGCCGGGTTGAAGAGTACACCGGCGCGGTACGCCGCCACCTCAAGCTCTCGGGAATCCCGGTGGAGAACTCCAAGGGAGAGTGGGGGCTGGGCCAGCACGAGATCAACGTGCGCTACGCCGAGGTGCTGGAGATGGCCGACCGCCACGTGCTGTACAAGCAGTGCATGAAGGAGATTGCCGACCAGATGGGGCTTTCGGTGACCTTCATGGCCAAATTCGCCAACGGCCAGGCCGGCTCCAGCAGCCACCTGCACCTGAGCCTCTGGCGGGATGGACAAAACGCCTTCGCCGGGCAGGGGGCCGAGGGCTCAGCAGTGTTTCGCTGGTTTCTAGCCGGTTGGATCGCCCACGCCGAAGAGTTCATGCCCTTCTATGCCCCTACCGTCAACTCCTACAAGCGCTACGAGGATGGCTCCTGGGCCCCCACCCGCCTGGCCTGGAGCCTCGACAACCGCACCGCCGGTTTCCGGGTGGTGGGCCGGGGCCAGAGCCTGCGCATCGAGTGCCGCCTTCCCGGGGCCGACTGCAACCCTTACCTGGCCTTCACCGCAGCCCTGGCTTCCGGCCTGGACGGTATCCGTCAGCGCCTCGAGCCCCCTTCTGCCTTCCGCGGAGACATCTACGCGGCCCAACACCTGCCGCGGGTTCCTTACACCCTGGGGGAAGCCTGCCAGCGCTTTGCCCAAAGCCCGTTTGTGCGCGAGATGTTGGGCGCTGAGGTACAGGAGCACTACGCGCACTTTTTTCACAGCGAATGGCAGGCTTACCACCGAGCCGTGAGCGACTGGGAGCGGCAACGTTACTTCGAGCGTATCTAAAGCGAAAGGAGAGCTTTATGCGACTGCGTGACAAAGTGGCCCTGATCACCGGGGTAGGCAGCGGCATTGGCCGCGCATCGGCCCTGCTGTTCGCCCGGGAGGGGGCCAAGATAGTGGGGGTGGATCTCAACCCGGAAACCGGGGAAAGAGCCTGCCAGGAGATCCGCGAGTCCGGAGGGCAGGCCCTCTTCGTCCAGGCCGATGTCTCCCGGGCCCCTGACGCCGAGCGCATGGTCAAGGCTGCCGAGGAGCGCTTTGGCCGACTGGATATCCTGTTCAACAACGCCGGAATCTCCCATGCCCAAGACGACGACGCCGTTCATACCGCCGAGGAGGTGTGGGATCTGACCTTCCAGGTCAACGTCAAGGGCGTGTTCTTAGGATGCAAGTATGGCATTCCCGCGTTGCGGCGGGCGGGAGGGGGCTCGGTGATCAACACCGCTTCCTTTGTGGCCCTGTTGGGCGCCGCCACTCCGCAGCTGGCCTATACCGCCAGCAAGGGAGCCGTGCTGGCGATGAGCCGAGAGCTGGCGGTGATCCACGCCCGCGAGGGCATCCGGGTCAATGCTCTGTGCCCCGGCCCCTTAGAGACCGAGCTGCTGATGAAGTACCTCGACACCCCAGAAAAGCGCCAGCGGCGCTTGGTACACATCCCCATGGGCCGCTTTGGCCAGGCTAAGGAGATTGCCCAAGCCGCGCTTTATCTGGCCTCCGATGAGTCCTCCTTCGTTACCGGCAGCACTTTCTTGGTTGACGGCGGCATCACCGCCGCATACGTAACCCCGGAGTGACGCTGTGGCCGAGATCCAGCTGACCATCACCCCCGTAGACGGCAGCGTGTATGTGGAGCGCCCCCTGGCCACACCAGCAGAGGTCGAACGCCGCCTCGAGGTCGCAGTCCAAGCCCAGCGCCGCTGGCGCAGCGTCCCCTTGAGCGAACGGGCCGAAATCTGCAGCCGCATGGTGGAGTCCCTGACCCGCCGGGCCGACCACCTGGCCCTCGAGCTCACCTGGCAGATGGGCCGCCCGGTGCGCTACACCCCTAAAGAGATCCTGGGGGGCTTTGCCGAGCGGGCTCGCTACATGATCGCCGCCGCTCATACCGCCCTAGCCGACCTACCCGCTGAGCCCAGAGAGGGCTTTGTGCGTTTTATCCGGCGGGAACCTTTGGGGGTGGTGCTGGTGCTGGCTCCCTGGAACTACCCTTACCTGACCTCGGTCAACACGGTGATCCCCGCCATCATGGCCGGCAACAGCGTGGTGCTCAAACACTCCGCCCAGACCCCCCTGGTGGCCGAGCGCTACGCGGAGGCTTTTGCCGAGGCCGGCTTACCCGAGGGAGTGTTCCAGTACCTTCACCTGAGCCATCCGCAAGTAGCCCAGCTGATCGCCGATCCGCGCATCGCCTTCGTGGCTTTCACCGGATCGGTGGAAGGAGGTAGGGCTGTGCAACAAGCCGCCAGCCACCGCTTTATCGGGCTGGGCCTCGAGCTCGGCGGCAAGGACCCCGCTTACGTGCGGGCCGATGCCGACTTGAGCTTCAGCCTGGAAAACCTGGTGGACGGCGCCATGTTCAACTCTGGGCAAAGCTGCTGTGGGGTCAAGCGCATCTATGTCCATCACAGCCGCTTCGAAGAGTTCGTGGAGGGCTTCGTAGCCCTCACCTTACAGTATCGCCTGGGCAATCCCCTCGAGCCCGAAACTACCTTAGGACCTCTGGTGCGCAGCAGCGCCGCTGAAGCTATCCGGGCGCAGGTAGCCGAAGCCGTGAGCCAGGGCGCCCAGGCCCTCATCGATCCTAGAAAATTCCCCGCCGACGCGCCGGGCACGCCTTATCTGGCTCCCCAGGTGCTAATCCGGGTGAACCACCGTATGCGGATTATGCGCGAGGAGACCTTCGGCCCCGTAGTCGGGATCATGCCGGTACAGGGGGACCAGGAAGCCCTAAAGCTGATGAACGACTCTCCTTACGGGCTCACTGCCTCGATCTGGAGCCGAGACCTCGAGGCTGCGCTGCGCCTGGGGGAGCAGCTCGAGACCGGAACCTGCTTCCAGAACCGCTGTGACTATCTGGATCCGGCTCTGGCCTGGACTGGGGTGAAGGATTCCGGAAAGGGATGCACCCTCTCGGTGGTCGGCTATGAGCAGCTAACCCGACCCAAGTCATTCCACATGCGTGCCCTTCGCTCTAAGTACCTCACGGAAGGCTTCTCCCCTTAGTGTTGGAGACCCCCCCCTCGGATGAAACACGGTTACTCAAGCTGGTGGGCATTACCTCTGAGGAGTGAGTCAGAGATATCGCGGGCAAATACTGGCCCCCCACCTTGGGCGGAGACGTAACGGCGCGGCTCAATACTATTCCTGCGGCTATGGTAGCCCACCAGCTAGGTACGCCGCTGGTGGTGATGCCCATCAACTACCGCGACGACGCCAACCATCACCCCCCTGGTCTGCAAAGGCAAGGCTGATCTGGTACTCTTTCCCGAGATAAGGACGTGTGTGGAATGGCCTTGGAAGGTGGGGTAAAAGCTCGAGTGGTCATCGTGATGGGGGTTTCAGGATCGGGCAAGACCACCCTGGGGAGAGCCCTCGCCCAGCGCTTGGGCTGGGATTTTGCTGATGCCGACGATTATCACTCCCAGGGCAACCGGGACAAAATGCGTCGGGGTGAGCCGCTCAACGATGCCGATCGCGAGCCTTGGCTGCTCCGCTTACGGGCCCTAATCGAGGAGCATCTGGCTAAGGGCAAGCCGCTGGTACTGGCCTGCTCGGCCTTAAAAGAACGCTACCGGGCCATACTGAGCGAGGGCTTGGAAAGCGTTCGGTTTGTCTTTCTACACGGGGATCCTCACCTAATCGCTGTACGGATGCAGCAACGGGAGCACTTTATGCCGGTGAATCTGCTAAAAAGCCAGCTGGAAACCCTCGAGCCCCCTCGAGAAGCTATCTGGATCGACGTCAGAGATCCGCTTCCGGCGAGCGTACGAAAAGTGCTTCAGGAACTCCACCGATAGCCATGACGAGCGAGGAGAAGCATGCGGGCTTTGTTCTTAGACCGACCGGGAGTTATGCGGCTGGGAGAGTTTCAGGAAACCCAGCCCGTTGAAGGGCGCTTACGGCTGCGGGTGCAGGCAGTGAGCGTGTGCGGATCCGACATTCACTACTACAAAGAAGGGCGCATCGGCAGCGCTATAGCAGAGGAACCCTTTGTGCTAGGGCATGAGTTCTCCGCCGTGGTAGACGATCCTGATGGAGAACGTTGGGGGCTACCCCCTAGCACGCTGGTGGCGGTAGACCCCGCTGAGCCTTGTGGCGAATGCGAGTGGTGCTCGCAAGGCTATGCCAACTTGTGTCCACACGTGCGCTTCGCTGGCTCGGCACCGGTAGCCGGAGCCTTGCGGGAATACTACTATGCCAAGCCAAGTTCGCTATTCCCTCTCCCGGAGGGTTTCGATGCTACGGCGGCAGCCCTGCTCGAGCCCCTCGGGGTGGCTATTCACGGGGTAGATTTGGCCAAAATTCGCCTGGGCGATACAGTAGCGGTGGTGGGAGCGGGAGCGATTGGCCTATACCTGCTCCAGGTAGCCCGGCTCGCTGGCGCCTTCAAAGTCCTGGCGCTAGAGCCGCTAGCCTATCGCCGCGAGCTGGCCTTGCGGCTTGGAGCCGATGCCGCGTACGTACAACCCGAAGCGCTGCTTGAAGCCACCGCCGGACGGGGAGCCGATGTGGTGCTGGAGGCTACGGATAGCCCAGAAGGCCCCGAAACCGCCTGCGCGGTGGCCCGTATCGGCGGAACGGTGGTACTGGTAGGAATTCCTGACGGAGACCGCTTTACCCTTACTGCTTCCATGGTGCGCCGCAAGGGCCTAACCCTCAAGCTCTCCCGCCGCATGGGACACGTGTACCCCCGGGCTATCCAGATGGTGGCTTCGCAAAAGGTTAACCTAAAAGCCGTCGCTACCCATCACTTTCCTCTCGAGCAAGGAGCGCAGGCCTTCGCTCTGCAAGCCCACCGCACCGAGGGCGTAATCAAGACGGTCATCCACATTGATCCGGCAAGCCGCTAACGGGCTTTCCACGGCGGAGCACAACCACCAACAATAGGGGTAATGACGAAATCCGTAACTCAACCCACAAAGACTGGAATGCTGAGGCCAGGGCAAAGCGGCACCCAAAAGCGCTAATACCTGACCGCAACCCAATGTTCCAAACATCGAGTTGCCGGATATCAGACGCTCAACCCCGTAACCCCTGAGCCAATGTATAGTACAAATCGTTCTGCCGCAACTCGTTCTTGAAGCTCCGCAGGTCGGTGCTCGCGTCAATAACCGCCACCTCAATCCCCGCAATCTCGGCAAAATCCTCCATCATCTCGGCGGTGACAGCGTAGCTGTAGCCGGTATGGTGTGCTCCACCCGCATAAATCCAAGCGGCAATACCGGTTTTGAAATCGGGCTGGACTTCCCAAAGCGCACGGGCCACCGGCAGTTTAGGCAACGGGGGCAGCTCTACCGCCTTGACCTCATGAACAACCAGCCGAAAGCGGTTACCAAGATCTACTAGCGAGGCATTGATGGCTTTACCTGGAGGAGCGTCAAATATCAGGCGTACCGGGTCTTCTTTTCCTCCGATGCTTAAAGGATGAATCTCGAGCCTAGGCTTGTCTGCGGCAATACTGGGGCAGACCTCGAGCATATGCGCCCCCAGCACCCGCTGCTGTCCTGGAACGAGGTGATAGGTGTAGTCCTCCATGAAGGAAGTCCCGCCCGGCAGGCCGTCGCCCATCACCTTCATAGCCCGCACCAGGGCAGCGGTTTTCCAGTCGCCCTCTCCGCCAAAGCCATATCCGTCAGCCATCAAGCGCTGGATGGGCAGTCCGGGAAGCTGCCGGAGACCGTGCAGGTCCTGAAAAGTGTCGGTGAAGCCTTTGAAGCCGCCTTCTTCCAAAAACGATCTCAAACCCAGCTCGAGGCGGGCTCCGTAGCGCAAGGCGTCGTGTCGTGACCCGCCCTTTTTTAGCTCTCCAGCAACGCTGTACTGCTCTTGGTACTCCTCTACAAGATCGTCAATCGCCGACTCTGAGACCGCCTTCACCCGCTCTACCAGATCGCCCACTCCATAGCCGTTGACCGAAAAGCCAAAGCGCATCTCCGCTGCCACCTTGTCACCCTCAGTAACCGCCACCTCGCGCATGTTGTCACCGAAACGAGCAAACTTGGCTCCTTGCAGATCGTGCCAAGCATGGGCCGCTCGAGCCCACACACCAAGCCGCTCCTGCACCTCGGGATCGGCGTAGTGCCCCACTACCACCTTGCGTCCCAAACGCATACGGGTGTGTAAGAACCCCACTTCGCGATCTCCATGGGCAGCTTGGTTAAGGTTCATAAAATCCATGTCGATGGTCTGCCAGGGCAAGTCGCGGTTAGCCTGGGTATGCAGATGCACAAAAGGCTTGCTCAATACCGACAATCCACGAATCCACATCTTGGCAGGAGAAAAGGTATGCATCCACAAGATCAGCCCCGCGCAACGAGGTTCAGCATTGGCCTCCTGGGCCAGCCGATAGATCTCCTCCGGCGTAGTGAGGAGGGCTTTGAACTTTACCTCGAGCGGGATCTGCCTCGAGGTGTTCAAAGCTTGCGCAATCTCTCGAGCATTGGTCTCCACTTGCCGCAAAAGCCCTTCCCCGTAAAGATGCTGCGAACCGCAAATAAACCAAAGCTCCGGCTTGGATAAATGAACCATAGCTACTTGACTCTCCTCTGCTTTGTCTTCAAGCCCTTACCTGCTGCGACAAACGTTTGAGCCGCCGCATAACATCGTTGCCACCGCGCCCGAAGTAGTCATGCAAGGTCACGTATTCCGCATAAAGCTGGTCATAAATGATCTGGTGCTCGGCTATGGGCATATAAACGTTTTTGCGTAGTTTGCCCATCCGTCTAGCCGCAGCTCGGATATCGGGATACACCCCCGCCGCCACCGCTGCATGCATCGCACTGCCCAGAGCCGGGCCCTGCTCGCTGCCTATAACACTGATCGGCATGCCTAACACATCGGCGTAAATCTGCATCAACATGCGATTTTTGGGCAACCCTCCCGCCGCCACATACTCCTCAACAGCGACCCCGTGTTGCCGGAAGGTCTCGATAATCAAGCGCGTTCCGTAAGCAGTGGCTTCAATCAGTGCCCGGTAGATATCGGGGGGACGGGTGGCCAAGGTCAACCCTAGGATCATCCCGCTGAGCGACGCGTCCACCAACACACTGCGGTTACCGTTGACCCAATCTAGCGCCAGGAGACCGTGCTCACCAGGTTTTTGCTGCGCAGCTTCCCGTTCAAGGCGTTCGTGAACGCTCACATCGGCAGAAGCATACTCTGGGGGAAGCGCATGTTTGATAAACCAAGCAAAGATGTCCCCTACCCCACTCTGCCCGGCTTCATAGCCGTAGAGGCCGGGGATGATCCCACCTTCTACCACCCCGCACATCCCCGGTACCTCGCGCAGGGAATCGCTCATCACCATATGGCAGGTACTTGTGCCCATGATGGCCACCATCCGCCCCGGTTCTACCACCCCCGCCGCCGGCACGGTCACATGGGCGTCCACGTTGGCCACCGCTACCGCGATACCCGGCCTGAGACCGGTCCAAGCCGCGGCTTCCTCGGTCAGCTCTCCGGCTTTACTCCCGAGAGGGGATAGCTCCCTACCCAAGCGGGTTTCTACCAAATCGGCAAATTCGGGGTTTAGGGCGGCCAAGTATTCCCTCGAAGGGTAATGTCCATCTTGATAAATGGCTTTATATCCGGCGGTACAGGTATTGCGCGTTTCCCGCCCACATAGGCGCCATACCACCCAGTCTGCTGCCTCTATGATCCGCTCGGCACGAGCATATACCTCCGGAGCTTCCTCTAAGAGCTGCAAGCTTTTGGCCAACAGCCATTCGCTAGAAATCTTGCCGCCGTAGCGAGGTAACCAAGCCTCGCCGCGCTCCGCTGCCAAAGCGTTGATACGGTCAGCCTGAGGCTGCGCAGCGTGATGCTTCCATAGCTTGACATACGCGTGAGGTTCATCAGCAAACTCCGACAACAAGCACAACGGGGTGCCATCGGAAAGGGTGGGCAAAATGGTACAGGCAGTGAAATCTATACCAATACCCACTACCCGGCTGGGATCTATCCCACTTTTCTTTAGGGCTTCCGGCACCGCCTGCTTGAAGACCAAAAGGTAATCTTCAGGATGCTGTAAGGCCCACTCTGGAGGCAAAGGTTTGCCGCTAGGCAACGCGGTGTCCATTACCCCGTGCGGATAGACACATACCGCACTAGCCAACTCTAATCCATCGGAAACCCGCACCACTACCGCTCTCCCCGACTCGGTGCCAAAATCCACGCCTACCGTATACCGCTCACTCATTCGTTTTCTCCCGTTTGGATGAGAAGATCTTTTGCCTTCCTGCCTTGATCCCCGCCGTACTGGCCCGCACCACCAGTTTTGGTTGAATGAGGCGAGGGGCTTTAGCCTCAGCTGGAGCTTCGATGAGGGTGAGCAATTGGGCCAAACTGCTCTGCCCTAAGCTGGGGAAATCTTGGTAAACGGTAGTAAGGGGCGGATCAAAAAACTCCGATTCAGGGATGTTATCAAACCCCACCACCGAGACCTCCCCCGGCACCCTCAACCCAGCCTCCCGCAAAGCCCGCAAAGCTCCCAAGGCCATTTGGTCATTGGCCACCAACAAGCCGGTAAAGGGCTGTTTTGTCTCAAGCAGGGCCCGTGCGGCAGCGTAACCACTTCGAGCGCTCCAGTCTCCAAAGGCCTGGGATACTGGCCTTAACCCCGCCTCGAGGAGAGCTTCCTTCCAGCCTTGGTGGCGTTGGCGAGCATTATTCCACTGCTGAGGGCCGCCGATTAAAGCTAAGCGACGGTGGCCTAATTGTAGTAGATGCTCCACCCCCAACCGTGCCCCGTGTAGCTGGTCAATGCCGCTAGTCGGTAGCCCTGCCGAAGGATCAGCGTCTACTAATACGATCGGTACGGTGAACTCACGTAGAAACCCGGTTTCGGCCTCCAGTAGGGGAGCGATGATTAAGATACCATCCACCCGCTGGCGCCGCAGGGCGTTGACCGCCAATCCTAATTCCCTCCGGCTCAAAGCGGGGATGCTGCTAATGCTTACGTGATAACCGCGCATCTGGGCAGCCTGCTCGATGTTGTAGAGCATCTGGGTGGGGCCAAACTCAGGCGAGCCAAAGCTTACTACCCCGATCAGGTTGCTGCGCCGGGTCGCTAAGCTACGGGCCACGCTCGAGGGCTGGTATTTAAGCCGACGGATGGCGTCCTTAACCCGCTGCCGAGTGTCTTCCCGCACCGAAGGGTGGTTGTTAATGACCCTCGAAACTGTTTGATAAGAAACTCCTGCCGCTCGAGCTACGTCTTTGATAGTGGCGGGTTTCTGGTCAGGGTCTATCATAAAAGCATCTTATTCTTATGAACCCCGCAGTAGCTACGATCCCTTTAGTAGCTTTCCGCTGGAACAGCAAGTTGGCAACTCTGACCACACCGACACGGTTTAGGGACAAAAACGCCAAAGGGTATCCAAAGCTTGTCGGCGGCATCGCCAAGTTCCTTGGGTATCTGACCAAAACGAACTTATTGGGCAACGGCCATCCCTCCCAAGGATATTCTCAACGCTAAAGTGATTGACCAACACGCATTTTTCTCCCATGGTATCTAGCACCTCCAAGGCCTTAAACGCCGTCTAGCACATCGTCTACTTCGGCAATCCCAGAAGCTTTGTGATCGCTCACATGTTAACATCCTCGGAGAGAAGGGTCAAGTCAAGCCAAACATCCAGGTACCCGCCCAACAATTGGGGCTCCCACAACAGGGGTTTTATAGCCCATCCATCCGTGTGTAATGGGCACGAGGCGATTAAGGAGCGTTGATACAGCCTTGGGTTTCACGGGTTATTTTGTCCGTAGTAGGCGTCGGGGCCATGCTTACGGCGATAGTGCTTCTGGAGCAAAGCTGGAGGGATCTCGCTCAGATCAGGGTTGAGTAAGCGGGCATACAGCGCCATCCGGGCAACCTCCTCGAGTACTACCGCGTTATGTACTGCTTCCTTCGCATCCTTACCCCATACAAAAGAAGCATGGTTACGCAGTAGCACCGCAGGTACGTCACAGGGATTAATTCCCCTACGGCGAAATTCCTCAACAATCACCTGCCCGCTATGGTACTCATAGCTTTGGCGGATCTCCTCAGGCGTAAGGTCACGGGTACAAGGAATAGTATGGCCGAAGTAATCGGCCTGGGTGGTGCCGTAGCAGGGCAAGTCCAGGCCAGCTTGTGCCCAAGCTGTGGCATAAGGCGAATGTGTATGGACAATTCCTCCTACCCCGAACTCCCGAGCCAGCACCAGATGCGTAGGGGTGTCGGAAGAGGGTCGCAAATCGCCCTCGACCACCCTACCACTGCTCACTTCTACTACCACCATACTTTCTATGCGCAAATCCTCGTAGGCTACGCCACTGGGCTTGATGGCTAAAAGGCCAGTCGTAGGATCATAGGCCGAAGCATTGCCCCAGGTAAACACCACCAGCCCGTACCGGGGCAGAGCCAGATTTGCTTCCAGGGCTCGTTCGCGTAATTCTTTGGCCACCATGCCGTAAGTCTACGCCACCATAGCAATCCCGGTAAAGCTCCAAGTACCTTAACCCGCCCGTCTTGACTATTTTTGGGGCTAATGTTAGGATGTGAGCGATCACAAAATTTGTGATGAAAAACTCGAGTAAGCGAGAAGGTTAAGCTTTAAAACCACATACACGCCCCTTATAGGAGCGTCGTGAAATTCTCGCTGCTAGAAACTCACAGGGAAGGAGGAGGATAATCAAAAAATCATCGGTTAATAGCTCAAAGATGACCAGCTCTGCCAAGCTTACCCACAAAATTTCGACTAAGGTGAAAAACTGGGCTCGAGGAGGTTAAGTCAATGAAACGTCTGCTCTTAAACATCTTTTTTGCCAGCGTGGCTCTGTCTTTGCTAGGGGTGGCTAATGCACAAAATAAAGGCTTGGTCGGCATATCCATGCCAACCAAGTCTTCTGCCCGATGGATATCCGACGGGAACAACCTCGTCAAGTACCTCAAAGATAAGGGCTATACCACCGATCTTCAATATGCCGAAGATGACATTCCCAACCAGATTGCGCAAATCGAGGCCATGATTGCCAAGAAACCCAAAGTACTAGTAATCGCTCCCATAGATGGCACAACCCTTACCGATATACTCAAGAAGGCGCATGACGCAAACATAAAGATTATCGCCTACGACCGACTCATCAGAAATAGTCCCTACGTAGATTACTATGTAACCTTCGACAATTTTAAAGTTGGTGTCCTGCAAGCGCAGTCCATCGTGGACAAATTGGGTCTAAAAGCAGGCAAAGGTCCCTTCAACATTGAACTGTTTGGGGGTTCCCCCGACGATAATAACGCCTACTTCTTCTATAACGGCGCTATGAGCATACTAGAGCCGTACATCAAAAGCGGCAAGCTGGTGGTTCGCAGTAAACAGATGGGCATGGATAAAGTGGGTACGCTGCGCTGGGATGGAGCAACGGCCCAAGCCCGCATGGATAACCTCCTATCGGCCTACTACACTACAGAAAAGGTGGACGCGGTGTTAAGCCCTTATGACGGCTTGAGCATCGGTATTCTCTCTTCTTTAAAAGGGGTGGGCTACTGTACTCCTAAACAACCTTGTCCCGTCGTCACTGGTCAAGATGCGGAAATACCTTCAGTAAAATCCATTTTGCGTGGTGAGCAGTATTCGACTATTTTCAAAGATACGCGTGAACTGGCCAAGGCCACAGCCGACATGATTGACGCGATAATGAGCGGCAAACCACCCAAAGTCAATGACACCAAAACCTACAACAACGGTGTAAAAGTCGTGCCATCTTACCTGCTCGAGCCAGTACTGGTGACTGCTTCTAACTGGAAGCAAGTACTCATAGACAGCGGCTACTACACCGAAGCGCAACTCAAATAAACGAAGCTATAACTCCCTCCCTGGTGGCTTAGACGCCACCAGGGGTTTGCCAGGAGGTAGTGTGGAACAAGAACCCATTCTATCCATGCGCAACATTAGTAAAAGCTTCCCTGGGGTCAAAGCCTTGGATAACGTCAATTTGACAGTTTATCCCGGTGAAATTCACGCCATAGTGGGAGAAAACGGGGCGGGGAAATCTACCCTCATGAAGGTGCTAAGCGGCGTATATCCGCATGGCCAATACGAGGGAGAGATCTATTTCGAGGGCAAATTACAGCGCTTTGAAAACATTCGAGACAGCGAGGCCCAAGGAATCATCATCATCCACCAAGAACTCGCCCTGGTTCCCATGCTTTCGATTGCAGAAAACATTTTTCTGGGCAACGAGCCGGCGAAGGCCGGGGTGATCGATTGGCACGCTGCTCATAGCCGTGCACAAGAACTCTTAGACCGAGTCGGATTAAGAGAATCTCCCTCCGCCATTGTAGGTAAGCTAGGAGTAGGGAAACAACAACTAGTGGAGATCGCCAAAGCATTGGCCAAACGGGTAAGGTTGTTGATTCTCGATGAACCTACGGCAAGCCTTAACGAAACCGATAGCGAAGCGTTACTCCAACTCTTATTGGATCTAAAAGCTCAGGGCATCGCTTGTATTCTTATCTCACATAAGCTCAACGAGGTCACACAAATAGCCGATCGAATTACCATACTTCGTGACGGCACAACGATCGAGACCCTAAACTGCGCCGAGGAGTTGGTCAGCGAAGACCGCATCATTCGAGGCATGGTAGGAAGGGACATGCAACATCGTTACCCACAACGTCACCCACAGATCGGAGAGGTGATATTCGAGGTGCGCGATTGGCGTGTGTACCACGAACAATATACCGACCGCGAAGTTATTAAAGGGGTGAGTTTTTATGTGCGTAGAGGGGAAATTGTAGGAATTGCGGGGCTAATGGGCTCAGGGCGCACAGAATTAGCTATGAGCCTATTTGGTCGTGCTTATGGCAGGCGCGTGAGTGGTCGGATTTTTATTGACGGGAAGGAGGTGGACGCCTCAACCATCGGCAGGGCTATTCGCTGTGGCTTAGCTTACGTCACCGAGGATCGCAAGGGTTGGGGGTTGATCCTGGAACAGGAAATCCGCAAAAACGTAACCTTGGCCAACCTACCTAAGGTTGCTCAGCGGGGGGTTATTGACGAGAATGCCGAAGCCAAGGTGACGCAGAGATTTCGTGAAGCTTTACGTATACGCTGCTCGAGCATCGAGCAACCTGTGGTGAACCTCTCGGGCGGTAATCAGCAAAAGGTACTGCTTAGCAAGTGGCTATTTACCCAACCGCGCTTGCTGATCTTGGACGAACCCACCCGAGGCATTGACGTTGGCGCCAAATACGATATCTACACCCTCATGGACGAGCTAGCATCGGAAGGTAAAGGCATTCTGCTAATCTCTTCCGAGATGCCTGAGTTGCTTGGTATGTGTGACCGTATCTATGTGATGAGCGAAGGACAGCTCGTAGCCGAATTGCCCAGAAGCGAGGCCAGCCAAGAACGCATTATGCGCGCCATCGTCAACGCTGTTCAAGCCCAAACATCATACAACAGAGAAATCCACCTATGAGACCGAGCGCTTTGAGAACCAACCTTCGCGATTACGGACTTTTGATTTCTTTAGTCATCATAATAGGATTTTTCCAGGTTGCAACCAAAGGTATCTTGTTGCAGCCGCTGAACCTGACCAACCTCATATTGCAAAACAGCTATATCGTGGTCATGGCCTTAGGGATGCTGCTAGTAATTGTGGCCGGACACATTGACCTGTCAGTGGGAGCAGTAAGTGGCTTTATTGGCGGCTTGGCTGCAGTATTAATGGTGCACTACGAATGGCCAGTGGCCCCTACCATCATCGTGGCTTTGTTAGCAGGTATATTCATTGGCGCGGTTCAGGGGTGGTTTGTAGCGTATGCACGTATTCCGTCATTTATTGTAACTTTAGCCGGTATGCTGGTATTCAAAGGCTCCGCTCTAGCGTTGCTACAAGGCCAATCAGTAGGCCCCTTCCCCCTAGCATTTCAAAGCATCAGCACGGGTTTTCTGCCTGACCCCTTAGGGGGAAAGGATATACGTCTGCTCTCGCTGATTATCGGCATAGTATTGGCGGGGATCTTGGTAGGGATAGATTGGCGCCAGCATGTCAGAGCACGAATGCATGGTTTGGCTAATGAGCCTACAGTACTTTTCGGAATCAGAAATCTGCTTTTTGCGGCCGTAATCATCTATTTGGCTTGGCAATTGGCCACATACAAGGGATTGCCCACTGTGCTAGTACTCATGGGAGGGCTAATCCTGCTTTACCAGTTTGTCGCTAGCCGTACGGTTATTGGTCGGCGCATCTATGCGTTAGGTGGTAATGAGAAGGCGGCTCGTCTATCAGGCATAGATACTTCCCGGCTGATCTTCTTGACTTTTGCAAATATGGGCTTTTTGGCGGCAGTCGCGGGCATCATCTTTGCGGCACGACTCAATACGGCCACCCCTAAAGCAGGAACGGGATTTGAGCTCGATGTGATTGCCGCATGCTTTATTGGTGGAGCCTCTGCATCAGGCGGCGTGGGCAGAGTGATGGGTGCGGTCATCGGCGCTTTTATCATGGGCGTGATGAACAATGGAATGTCTATTCTGGGTATTGGCATTGACTACCAGCAAGTCATCAAAGGTCTAGTGTTGTTAGCCGCAGTGTTTGTTGACGTCTACAACCGTAACCGCGCATGACCCCGCTTGGTAAAGAGTTTCTTCGACAAGGAGGCACCGGCTCGCTCGCCGCACCATGAAGCACTTCTTGTAAAGCGCTAAGCCTGGGTGACTTTCCCCAACCCGGGCTGACTGCTTCAGGACGGTAAAAGCCCCTTTCAGCATCGGAAGCTTCAGCAGGGGATGGTGAGCCCGAGGCCGTAGGCGGTCTTGGCCCCTACTCCGGCGTAAAAGGCGTATGCCTGGAGGATCCCCAGCGCCCGCTGCACCTCGAGGCTGTCGCTGTGGCAGTACACCTCCACCGCCCCGGTGAAGCCGGGGAAGAACCCCTTGGCCGCCTGGACCCGCTCGAACCGGAGGCCAGCGAAGCGGGTGAGCTCGAGGTCGAGCTCGAAGACCGCCAGGAGGGCAGCGGCCTCGACCTCCGGGAAGCGCAAGGGGCTGTGGTGCTGCCAGCTCGACAACAGGGACTTGGCGATGAGGAGGGGGTCCGGCAGCGGGGTGTGGCGGGCGCGCCGCCCGGGCTTGGAGGTCGCGAACACGGTGGGGGTGCAAAAGCGCAGGCGCAGGCAGCGGGTAGGCGGCGCCGCGGCCAGCTCTTCCCAGGTGCGGCGGCCGGCGAGAGGGCTGCCCTGGGGGGTGGCCAGGACCCGGGCCAGGCGGTAGGGGTGGTCGCCCAAGGCCAAGCCGTTCACGCCCTCGCGGAGGAGGACCCCCAGCAGCGGGCTGAACAGACCGTCATCGAGGGTGGTGATCCGCAGCACCACCTCCCCGGGAGACCTGGCCGCTGCTATCGCAGGGACTACGCCAACCCCTCCCCTACCCGTTGGCGGGGAGGGCTCGAGCGCCGCCAACGTGAAGGGCTTGCGGGGGGCCGCGTGGAGCGCGGCAGCCAGGCCCGGATCGAGCTTACCCAACAGCGCGAAGAACAGGCCATGCGCGTAAAGCCCGGGGTAACGCGGAGGGCGGGGGTCGCTCGAGGTCAGGTGGAGCAGGAAGGCGTGGGGCATCAGTCTCTCCCACTGCGGCGGAATATCTTCACGTTACCAGAAGAGTAAACCCGCCCCTCGACCAGGTAAGTGTTCAGCCGGTAGTGCTCCTTGAGCCTCTGGCTAGGCAGTAACCGCTCCAGGGTAAGCGCCTTGTCCTGGGCCTTCTGCTTGCCCTTAGGGGGAGGGAACAGGTGCTCGCGCGCTCCGAAATCGGCGAGTTGCAGCACCACATAGTCAGCAACCCTGGTCACGTCGGCGTCCTCCAGAAGCACCGCACAGTCAGGTGGGGGTCCGGAAACCTCTTCCACTCCCAAGCAACTCACCAGGGAGTCCTTGGCGCCGAGGTAGGGGATGCGCTCGAGGGCCTCCACTACAATCTCACGGCGCTCGGCTGGGGCTAGCACGTAGACCTCGAGGGGCCCGTCGAGCAGGGCGAACTCGCGGAAGTGCGGCGAGATCTTGTAGCCCGCGCCGGTGTTTTTGTCGAGATCGCCCGCATCCTTGGGCGGTCGCACATAGCGCATGATGCCCCGGTAGATGACGGCACCCTGCGGGGGGCGCACCTGCACCTTCAAGGGCAACAGCTCCAGCAGGGCCTGGGCCTTTCCCCGCTCACCCTCGCGCAGGTACGCGGCCAGCATGGCCATCTGCACCGTGAGGGGCGAGGGCACCGCCGGGTTGACGGCGCTGATGGCTACCGTGTCGGGCATGCGGTAGTGGAAGGAGTGCGCAAGGAAGCGGGCCCGCAGCCAAATCTCCGACATGGCCGCTCCTACAGGCCGATCGCGGCCCGGGCTTGGTCGAAAGCCTTAGCCAAACCGGCCAGGTTGTCGAACTCGAGCGCGCGGTAGCGCTCGGGCTTGGCCTCCGCCAGCGTGGTGAGCTCGGCCCTGTAGCGCGGGTTGGGCTTGATCCGCTCGGCGTCGTACCTGAGCTCGACCTCAATGGGAGAACGGAAAGGGGCGGGCCCGAAGTTTGAGAGCACCAAGACACCCTCGAGCTGCCCCGTGTGCTGCAACCAACCGGCTTGCTTTGCCCCTGCCGGGGAGAGCAGCCATTGCTCCCAGGCGTCGAGCAGGGCCGCCGCCCGCTGGCGACGCTGCTCATCGCTCAGGTGGAGGTCGTTGCGGTCCGGCGCGAGCCAGGCCCAGTCGTTGTAGCCGATGCGCCCCAGGTCGAGCCGGGCCACCCCGCCATACATTGCCGCCCGCATGTTCTGGGTAAAGAGGTTGTGCTGTCCGTCAGGGCGGTAGGCGGCATGCTGCGAGAACTCCACGACGGCTGGTTCCTCGGAGATCAGCCACCCCACGTCGAAAACCGAATCACGCTTAGGCGTGGCACCCTTTACCTTCTCGCTGGACTCGAAGGCCGCCAGGTAGCCGCCGATGTCGGTGATGGTGCAGCGCTCGAGCGCAGCCTTGGTGACCAGGGGGAGGTGGGCGGGCTCGAGCTCAAAAACCTCTCCCTTTGCCTTCACCTCGCTAGCCGGACTGCTTAGGTAGGCCTTGATGACCCGTTTGCCGCGGTCCGGGAGCAACCCCTCGCCGTCGGGCGAGAGCGGGAGGCCTCTAGCCTTGGCGATCTGGACCAGGTTCTCGAAGACGTGGCGGCGGATCATCTCGCCCGAAATGCCGTCGTAATTGTGGCCGCCCACGCTGATGCGCCGCGGCTCCATCACGTTGGTCCCGCTGCTACCCTCGTTGTTCATGGCGTGAAACGCCAGGCCGATGCGGAAGCTGATCGAAAGACTGGTGTAATTCATGCTTCTTCTCCTTGGGCGGCTTCGACAGCCTCGAGTTTGGCGGACTGGTACTTCATGCTGGCCAGCACGCGCAGTAAGAAAGCGGTCTTATGCGCAGGGAAAGTACGCTGGTCATAGGCCGACAAAACTTCCTCGGAACTCAGCGAATCCATGGCCTCCTTGAGGTTCTTCGCCAGCCATTTCCGCTCCTTCTCCGCCTTCGCGAGTGCCCTCGAGAGGATCTTGGCGACCTCCGCGTAGAACTTCTCGGGCTTGTCGGCGCGCTCGAGGCCGATGTACGCTCCGATCCAATCGCCATTGCCCTCACCGCGGAAAACCTCACCCAATGCCTTCACCAGAGCCTCGCTGGGGGGTGGGATCTGCCTAATTTCTGCCATTCTCATCGCCTCCTGTATTGATACCGGGGTACCTAAAAGCCCACTGGCCGCCGCCCGCACATTAACGGGCAGACTTTCGTCCACCAGCACCCTCGCCTTGGCCCGCGCCATCGCCGCCAGGGTGTCCGGCGAGGGGTTCTTGAGGAAGTCCGCCAGCAGCCGCGCCAGGTCGAGCGGCACACCCTTCTCGAGGCTGCGGGTGCGCTCGAGGTAATCTAGGGCCTCGTGGGCGAATTTCTTCACGCCCGCGAAGGCCGCGCACAACCGGTGCAACCCGAGGAGGCCGCTGTAGTAAAACCCCCTCCCGCCGTGGTAGGCGAAGGCAAAGTCCTGTATGCGGTACCTCAGGCCGAGGTCGGCAAGGATCCCCACGGCGGCGAACACCGCCGAGACCGCACCACCCGCCTGGTGCTGGTAGCGCTGCTTGAAGGTGATGAAAGGGGTCATGGGTTGGACCGAGTTTTCCAACACGGGCAGCACGGTGGTAACCTCGTCGTTGCCGTAGGCTAGGGCGGCCTGGGTGAGCCCCAAGGTCGCCACGAGGATCTCAGGGACAGGGCGCTTGCTCGGCAGCCCCCGCTGGGACGCGAGCACCCCATGCTGGGCGGCGTCGGGGCTGCGAGCTCCCATCTGCCAGGCGGGCTCGAGGTAGCGCGAGACGCCCTCTTGCCTAGCCCTTTGCAGCACCTCGGCCTTCGGGGGCCTGGCCTCGAAAAAGCTTTCGATATCGCCCCGGGAGGCCTCGAGCTCGTCCAGGACGGCCAGAGTTGTCTGCTCCACACGTTCCAAGCCCTTGCCCTTGAGGCGCTCGCCGTAGTTGGCGGGGTTGGCCCCCGCCACGGGGCCGGAAAGCTCCCAGTGCGTGCGCAGGTCGCGCAGGCTCGAGGCCCCCGAGCCGAAGAACAGGTGCATCGCCCCTACCAGTTGGCAGGCGTCGTAGAAGGGGAAACCCGTCTTCTGGACGTAGTAGGTCTTGGTCGCTACGCCTAGCCGTCCGAACTTCAGCGGCACAGCTCCACCTCCCGCTCCCCGCTCGCCTCCCAGTCGCCCACCTTGATCATCCGGTTGGCGAGCACGTAGAAGGGGTAGTAGTCCTCGGATGGGCTCGGCGTGTCGAGGACGTAGGTGTGTTTCCCCTTTTCCAGCTTGTAAGTGCTGTCGTCGTTGATGTGGTCGAAAAGCTCCGGGGTGATCAGCGCCCGTATCGGCTCGGAGTCCTCGCCGAGCTCGTCCTGCAGGAGCTGCCGAATTTCCTCGAGAACCCCCGCGTGCAGCTCGAAGGGCGGCCATTGCAGCGTCCCGTCCGGGTTGCCCAGCGAGTGGTGCCGCGCAGCGGCCAGGGCGATCAGCTCGGCCAGCCGGTCTACCTTGCCCTGCTCGTCGACCACGCCGAGTTTACGGAACAAGTAGCGCAGGACAGGCAGGGCGTGGAAGGCGTGGGGCGGGAGCTCCCCGACCTCCACCCCCTCCTTGCTTTTCGCCCAGAACTCCTCGCCTGTTCCTTCCCTCCAGCCGATTTCTCGCTGCCAGCCCCGGCTCAGTTTCCCGACATCGTGCAGCAGCGCGGCCAGGCGGATCATGCTCTCGAGGGTCTGGGCGAACTGCTCAGCGCTTTCCAACACCCCTCTCGCCTGCATCTGCTTGGCGATGTGGAGGATCCAGGCCAAGTACTTCGACTTCAGCATCGCGTCCACGGCGCGGTAGACCCTCGAGCAGTGCTCCCGCCAGCTCTGAAAGTTGTGCTTGGGCGGCTGGTCCTGCTCACCGTCGCGAGGTACCACGGGCGTGATCAGGCCGTGGACAGGCTCCACGTAGTCCACCTCGCCAAAGCTCAGGCCCACCGTGGGTGAGTAACCCGCGTCGGCCTGGGTCAGAAGGTAGGTGCGGTTGGACCGCACCCGCTCGGCCCGCTGCAGCACGTAGAGGGGCTTGTCGTGCTCTTCTTCCTTCACTAGCTTGAGCTCCCACAGGTCCTGCTCCTCGAGCCTGCGGGCGAAGCGGCCGTAGCTCACCGGGATGCTCTCGAGGGTGTCACGCTGGTAGGGCTTGAGCCGGTTTTGCTGGTCGAGGTAGCGCTCGAACTCCGAGAGGTTCTCCGTGCCCTCGGCACCGACGATCTCCGCGCCTGCGGCGTTCCGGGGAGGCTCGCTGACCACCACCACCTGAACGTTGTTGATCTCGCGCAGGGTGCCCTCGAGCACGTCCGCGCTGCGGCTGTGGAAGGTTTGGTCGAGCAGGCCGAGCGCGTCCGCGATGGTGATGGACTTTGTCTTCGGCGCGGGCTGCGGAAGTTCCCCTCGCTCGCCCTTTTTGGCTTTCTTGATCTCGGCGTCCTTGCGGCTGACGGTCTCGCCGCGGATGAAGTGTGCATAGTAGGCGTCCAAGACCTCATCCACCAGCTCGTTCTCGGCGGTCCAGTCGAGCCGGAAGCCGTCGCCGCGGTTGTGCAGGGCGACTTCGGTGCGTTTCACCAGGTCTTCGCTGTAGGGGGTGTGGCTCCGCTCACGTCTGGGCCGGTAGACCACGAACCGGCCTTCCGGCTGGGTGTCGAACCGGGCACAGCGCCCCGCCCGCTGGATCAGGCTGTCGATGGGGGCGAGCTCGGAGAGCACGACCGGGGCGGAGATGTTGATCCCCGCTTCGCCGACCTGGGTGAGGACGCAGACGGCCCGGGCCGTAGAGCCCCGGCCGAACACCTCGAGCAGGCGCTCCTCAAGGGCCTTGCGGTGACTGGGCGCGAAGTTGGAGTGGACCAGGAACAACTCTCCGTCCTCGGGGCCGAGCTTGGCCTGAAGCTGCCGGTAAAGCTCGATGGCGGCTTCAACCGTGTTGACGAAGGCGATCACCCGCCCGTGGGCCTTGAACTCCTCGAGGACGCGCTCGGCGGGCTCCTCGATCTCTTCCAGGCTCAAGGTAACCTCCCGCCAACCGTCGCGGGCCTGGATGTCGGCATAGGTCAACTCTACGGGCTCTAGACCTACTTGCTCCACCAGGAAATCGCGCACCGACTTCGGCAGCGTCGCCGTCATCACCGTCGAGAGCAGGCCCCAGCGCCTGCGCTGCTGCAGCACGGCGTACAACAGGGGCAAGCCGCGCTCGGGCCCCAGGAGGTGCACCTCGTCAAACACGCTGTACGAGGCCACGACCGCCCCTGCCACGGCGTGCCCGCTCCTGCTGGAGAAGCTCAGGGGTGCCCCCGCGAACCCCGCGAGGTACTGGTCGATGGTGGTGACCCCTACCCGCTCGGCGAAGATCTCGCTCTCTTGCTGCTGACCGTGGTGGATGGCGGGTCGGTACATCTCGCCAAAGCCTTGCTGCTCGAGTAACCCCGCGATGTCCTTAGCCACGCTGCTGGCCAGGGCCCGCATAGGGAGGACGTGCAGCAGCCGCGTCCCCAAAAGGGGGTTGCGAGGCGTGTCTGCCGGATTCTTCGGTAGCGCTTGGGTGAACCCTAACGCGCTCCCCACGGATTTTCCTATGCCTGTGGGGGCGTGCAACAGCACTGAGCTACCGCGTTTCAGCGCTTCGGCGGCTCTGGTTTGAAACGACCGGAAATCCATTGCACCTCCGTACGTTCAATATGAACAAAGGTTGTCGCACCGTTCGGTAACAAGCTAAATCGGTGGCCTCGACAATCTCGAGGCCACTCCTCTGGCTAGTCGTCCAGGCCGTACTCGGGCAAAACCCGATACTCAAAATCTAGATCGGACTTTACCTGCTCGAGCGCTGCTGCCGCAGCCTCCCTATCGTGGGGATTAACAAACTCCAGGGCGATCTCGATGAGGGGGGGGTGTGTCCTGAAAATAGGCAAACAGCCTAAACTGTTGGAATGAGCGAAATACGGGAACGGATGCATCAGTTGGTGGATGAGTACGAGCGGCTGGGAGAGGGGAAGAATATAGCCGAGCAGGAGTTGCTGGTGATTGAGTTTGGCAAACAGATCCAGCGGCTGATGAT
>NZ_QKOB01000015.1 GCF_003226535.1 Meiothermus sp. Pnk-1
CTCCTTAGAAAGGAGGTGATCCAGGCGCACCTTCCGGTACACCTACCTTGTTACGACTTCGCCCCAGTCATGAGCCCCACCCTCGGCGCCTGCCTGTGGCTACCGGCGACTTCAGGTGAAACCCACTCCCATGGCGTGACGGGCGGTGTGTACAAGGCCCGGGAACGTATTCACCGCGGCATGGCTGATCCGCGATTACTAGCGATTCCAGCTTCATGGGGTCGAGTTGCAGACCCCAATCCGAACTGAGCCCGGATTTAGGCGATTCGCTCCATCTTGCGATGTGGCAGCGCTTTGTGCCGGGCATTGTAGCACGTGTGTCGCCCAGGCCGTAAGGGCCATGCGGACTAGACGTCATCCCCGCCTTCCTCCCGCTTTCGCGGGCAGTCTCCCTAGAGAGCTCGGCTTACCCGTTAGCAACTAAGGACAAGGGTTGCGCTCGTTGCGGGACTTAACCCAACATCTCACGACACGAGCTGACGACAGCCATGCAGCACCTGTCACTAGGTTCCCTTGCGGGCACCCCCGACTTTCATCAGGGTTCCTAGGATGTCAAGGCCTGGTAAGGTTCTTCGCGTTCCTTCGAATTAAACCACATGCTCCACCGCTTGTGCGGGCCCCCGTCAATTCCTTTGAGTTTCAGTCTTGCGACCGTACTTCCCAGGCGGAGTGCTTAACGCGTTAGCTTCGGCACCCAGCGAAAGCCGGACACCCAGCACTCATCGTTTAGGGCGTGGACTACCCGGGTATCTAATCCGGTTTGCTCCCCACGCTTTCGCGCCTCAGCGTCACGAACTGTCCAGGCAGCTGCCTTCGCTATTGGCGTTCCTTCCGGTATCTGCGCATTTCACCGCTACTCCGGAAATTCCGCTGCCCCCTCCAGCCGTCGAGCTTTCCAGTATCCAAGGCACATCCAGGGTTGAGCCCTGGTCTTTAGCCCCGGACTTAGAAAACCGCCTACACGCCCTTTACGCCCAGTAAATCCGGGTAACGCTCGCACCCTCCGTATTACCGCGGCTGCTGGCACGGAGTTAGCCGGTGCTATTAGCAGGGTACCGTCATGATCGTCCCCTGTTCAGAGGTTTACACCCCGAAGGGCTTCATCCCTCAAGCGGCGTCGCTCGTTCAGGCTTTCGCCCATTGACGAAGATTCCTAACTGCTGCCTCCCGTAGGAGTGGAGCCCGTGTCTCAGTGCTCCTGTGGCTGGTCGTCCTCTCAGACCAGCTACGCGTCGTCGCCTTGGTAGGCCATTACCCCACCAACTAGCTGATGCGCCGCGGGCTCATCCCAAAGCGATAAATCTTTAGAGACTTCACAGGAGAAGCCTCACCATCCGGGATTAGCTAAGGTTTCCCCTAGTTGTCCCAGACTTTGGGGTAGATCACCCACGTGTTACTCACCCGTCCGCCACTAGCCTGACCGAAATCAGGCCCGTTCGACTTGCATGTCTTAGGCACGCCGCCAGCGTTCACCCTGAGCCAGGATCAAACTCTCCGATAGTGGCTCACAGGATTACCTGTGTAGTTCAAAGGTAAGGGTTTTGTGGCTTGCTGATCTTCCTTTTCAAGGTTCGCCCGCTCTCGGTTTCCCTCAAGCAGCACGAAGTAGTGTAGCAACCCCCCTACCCATTGTCAAGCCTCTTGACTCCTCCAGAGGAATTGGCTGCTGCACGCGAGATTTTTGAGGGCGGGCGAGGAGCCGTAGGCTTCGGCTGGCCCGGGGGCCTCGAGCCCGTAAGATAGGGCTTATGCGGCTGGTGCTGGTACCTACCCCCATCGGCAACCTCGAGGACATCACCCTGCGGGCCCTACGAGTGCTCAGGGAGGCCGAGGTCGTGGCTTGCGAGGATACCCGCCGCACCGGGGTGCTGCTCCAGCACTACGGCCTCCACAAAAAGATGGTGCGGCTTGACCAGCACACCATAGGCCGGGCCAAGGATTTGCTCGGGGGATACGGCTACGTGGCCTACGCTACCGACGCTGGGACCCCCGGTATCTCCGACCCCGGAGCGGAACTGGTGGCCTTGGCGTTGCGAGAGGGCTGGCAGGTGGAGGTCTTGCCCGGCCCCACGGCGCTCATCCCAGCCCTGGTGGCTTCGGGGATGCCTACCGCCCGCTTCGCCTTTGAGGGGTTCTTGCCGCAAAGATCCTCTGAGCGCAAAGCCCGGCTCGAGCAGATAGCCCGAGGTCGCACCGTGGTACTTTATGAAGCCCCCCATCGCCTGCGGAAGACCTTGGACGACCTGATCGAGCTGTATGGCCCTGAGCATCCAGTGGCCTTGGTGCGTGAACTCTCCAAGCTACACGAGGAGGTATGGAGGGGAAGCCTCGAGGCGGCGCAGGAGCACTTCCAAGAGCCTAGGGGGGAGTTCGTGATCGTGCTGGCGCCGAAGGTGCATGACCCTAAACACGAGACGCAGAATGCGGAGGAGTTGCTCGAGCGCCTCAAGCACCAAGGGTTGCGCGGTAAGGCGTTGGTTAGGGCGCTAGTCGAAGCTGGGGTTCCGCGCAATCAAGCGTATACTTTGGCTCATGGTGAGTCGGTCCTCCGGCGAGGATTCCTGACCTCAGCGGAGGACGATGAAAAGGCGCAGCCGTAGAGGTAGCGGTGCTGGGCTGCGCGAGCGGGAGGGTTGGGATGAAGCGAATCGGAGTGTTCACTAGCGGGGGAGATGCCCCCGGTATGAATGCAGCTATTCGGGCGGTGGTGCGTATGGGGGCCGCATATGGGCTCGAGGTGATCGGGATTCGCCGGGGCTATGCGGGGATGATCGAGGGGGATTTTGTCCCGCTTGGGCCCCGCGATGTAGCCAACACCCTGCAACGCGGTGGGACCATCCTACTCACCGCCCGCAGCGCGGAGTTCAAGACCCCTGAGGGTCGGGCCAAAGCGGCGGAGAACCTCCGTAAGGCCGGGATCGACGGTCTGGTCTGCATCGGGGGGGATGGCAGCTACCGGGGGGCCCTCAAGCTCCTCGAGGAACACCACATCCCAGTAGTGGGGGCTCCCGGCACCATTGACAACGACCTCTACGGTACCGACTTTACCATCGGCTTCGATACGGCAGTGAACACCGCCCTCGAGGCCATCGACCGCATCCGCGACACTGCGGCCAGCCACGAGCGGGTTTTTTTCATCGAGGTGATGGGGCGGCACGCCGGGTTCATCGCCCTCGAGGTAGGCATCGCGGGGGGTGCGGAGGTCATCGTCCTCCCTGAGGATCCCATTCCGGCCTCGGCTTGCGCGGAAGTCATCAGCCAATCCAGCGCTAAGGGCAAGCGCTCCTCGATCGTGGTGGTGGCCGAAGGCGGGTATGAGGGGGGAGCAGAGGCCTTGGCCCGAGACGTAAAAGCCTGTTCGGGTATCGAGGCGCGGGTCACGGTACTGGGCCACATCCAACGGGGCGGTAGCCCTACCGCCATAGACCGGGTGCTGGCGAGCCGCCTGGGGGCGGGGTGTGTGGATGCCCTCCTGAGCGGGGCCAGTGGGGTGGCGGTGGGCGAGGTGGACGGCGAGATCCGCCTTACCCCCTTTAGGGAAGCGGTAGAAAGACGCAAGGATATCCACCGCAAGAAATACGAGCTGGCGAAGGTCTTGGCCCTCTAGCCAGGCCGGTCGGCTGGCTCACCTTGCCGGGCGCAGATCGCTGGCAGAATGGCCGCATGGGCCAGCCTCTTGAGGTTGCTACGTTGGGCGGTGGGTGCTTTTGGTGCTTGGAAGCCGTCTATGACGAGCTTCGGGGCGTGGTCGATGTGGTTTCGGGCTACTCGGGTGGGCACGTGGAGAATCCCACCTACGAGGAGGTCTGCGGCAAAAGGACCGGGCACGCCGAGGTGGTACAGATAACCTTCGACCCCCAAGTGGTCTCGTATCGTGAACTACTAGAGGTTTTTTTCACCATTCACGACCCCACCACCCTGAACCGCCAGGGCAACGACGTGGGGCCGCAGTACCGCTCGGTGATCTTCTACCACTCCCCCGAGCAGAAAGACATCGCTTTTCAGGTAATTCGCGGGCTCGAGCAGGCCAAGGTCTGGGATGACCCCATCGTGACCGAGGTAGTGCCCTTCGAGAAGTTCTATCCCGCCGAGGACTACCACCAGGAGTATTTTAAGAAGAACCCCCACCAGCCCTATTGCTCCTTTGTGGTAGCCCCCAAGGTCGCCAAGTTCCGCAAGCGCTTTTTCGACAAGCTCAAGCGGAGTACGACCCCCTAATCAAGCCAGAGGGGCCGGCAGGGCAGCGCCCCTTGGTGGGCTCACCTCAGCGCAGGTGAGGCAGCAGGATCTTGCGCATCAACGGCTGGCTGTTGACCCAATTGAAGAGGGGATTGGCAAAAGGGCTCTCGATGACACCCCGCTGGATGGTCAGGGGTAGCTGGGCGGAGGGGTAGCGCAAGGTTCCTGAGGAGGCTACGAACTCAGCGGGGAAGCTCACCCAGATCGCCAAGGCCAGCAACGCACCCCACAGCAGCCCCCCGGCGCTCCCGGCGATGCCCTCTAATAGCGGGTTGAGCCGGGGTAAGGAGAGGCCACCGGTCAAGTAGGCCCCGCCAAACCCCACCAAAAGGGCGATCACGAGCGGTATGGCTAGCGGAAGAGCGCCCACCGGCATCACTAAAGCAACCAGGGTATACCCCAAAATGGCGACCAGCACCGCGATGGTGAAGGGCAGCCCCTGCCGCGCGCCCACGGCGATGGCCAGGGCCAACGTGAGCAGGGAGAGCAGGTCGAGCCAGGTTAGCATGCCTGGAAAACAGTATACGGAGGCGCCTCAGCAAGGGCGGAGGCAGATGAACATCGGCGTCACCTGCGGATCGCGTACCCCGCTGCCTCGACGGCCCGGATCACGTTCTGCATGTAGCCGTCGGTCTCGGCGTCGGTGAGGGTGCGCTCCGGGTGGCGGAAGCTGAGGTGGAAGGCCAGGCTCTTCTGGCCGGGCTCGAGCGGGCTGCCCCGGTACACGTCGAAGACCTGCAGGGCCTCGAGGTACTCGCCGGCGCTCTCGCGCAGGATGCGCTCGACCTCGCCGTAGGGCACCGCCTCGGGCACCACCACCGCCAGGTCACGCAGGGAAGCCGGGTACTTGGCCACGTCCTTGAAGGCTGTCTTGGCCTTGGGGAGGGGCAGCTCGAGCTCGACCAGATAGGTCGTAGGCAGCTCGGCCTGGGCCGCGATGGCCGGGTGCAACTGCCCGATGGAGCCCACCTTCCGCCCGTTCCAGTACACCGCGCCCGAGACGCCCGGGTGCAGGTGGGCAAAGCCCTCCTGCTCGACCCGTAGCGTGGCCCCCAGGTGCGCGGCGGTGCTCTCCAACAGCCCCTTGAGCGCGTAGAAGCTGCCCGCGAGCCCCGGCTGCCACAACCCCGGCACCGCCTCGCCCGAGAGCAGCATCCCCAGCCGGGCGGTCTCGGTCTGGTTGAATACGTTACCGATCTCGAAGAGCAGGAAGGGGCCTTCCTCGCCCTGGGCGAGGTTGAGCTCGAGGTTGCGCAGCAGGCCCGGATAGATGGCGGTGCGCAAATGGGTTCGGTCTGAAGCCTGGGGGTTGGCCAGGGCCACGGTGGGCGCGGGGGCTCGGTACTTGGCCAGCTCTTCCGGACTGCTCCAGGAGTAGTTGACCACTTCCTGAAAGCCCAGGCCTACCAGCACGCGCTTGAGTTGCTCCTTGGCCTCATAAGGCTCGTCCACGCCCAGGTTGTCGGGGGCGGGGAAGAAGGCGGGAAGGGTGACGGGAATCTTGTCGTAGCCGATGATCCGGGCCACTTCCTCGACCAGGTCCTCCGCGATCTCGATGTCCATGCGGTAGCTGGGAGGCGTGACCTGGTAGGGCTCCGCCTCGCCTACCACCTGGAAGCCCAGGCGCTTGAGGGCAGCCAACTGTTCGTCCTCGGCGAAGCTCGCGCCGATCAGTTGGTTGGCCTGACTGGGACGGAAGGCGATGGGCCTGGGGGGCTGGGTGTGGTTGAGGTCGAGGTGTTCCTCGGCCACCAGAGCTCCCTCGCCTTGCCACTGCTGTACCAGCTCCATGAAGCGCAGGGCGGAGCGCACCTGTCCGTCGGGGTCCACCCCGCGCTCGAAGCGGTAGCTGGCTTCGGTCTTGAGCCCCTGGCGCTTGGCGGTGCGCCGGATGGAGACCGGGTCGAAGTGGGCGACCTCGAGCGCGACCTCGGTGGTGTCCTCGCGCACCTCGCTGCGCGCCCCGCCCATCACGCCCGCGATGCCCTCGGGGAGGCTCTGACCCCCCTGCTCGACGGTGATGAGCAGGTCGCGCTCGTCGAACTCGCGCTCCACCCCGTCGAGCGTGACCAGCTTTTCGCCTCTCCGGGCCCGCCGCACCCGGATGCCCTCGCCGATGAAGCGGGCGTCGTAGGCGTGAAGGGGATTGCCCAGCTCGAGCATGGTGTAGTTGGTCGCGTCCACCACCAGGCTGATGGGGCGCATCCCGGCGGCATACAGGCGGCGCTGGACGACGAGGGGGGAGGGGGTGTTCCGAATCCCTTGGGCGTACCAGAGCGTGAAGCGGTCGCAGCCTGTAGGATCGTCGATCCAGACCCGGAAGGGGAGAGGGATGGAAGCGGTTTTGGGTCTGGGGTCGGGGTGGATCAGCGTCATGCCCAGCGCAGCCAGGTCGCGGGCCGTGCCATAAACCGAGAGCATGTCGGCGCGGTTGGGGGTGATCTCGAGCTCGATCACCCAATCCTCGGACCAGGCCTCGGCCAGGGACGTGCCGGGGGGCAGCGCGCCGGCGGGGAGTTCCATCAGCCCGGCGGCATACTCGCCCACCGCCAGTTCCTTGGCCGAAAGGGCCATGCCGTAAGACTCGCGGCCCTGGATCTTCCTCACCGCAATCTCGAGGCCTCCCGGCAATACCGCTCCCGGCAGGGCCAGCGCCACCCCCATCCCCGCCCTGGCGTTGGGCGCGCCCGAGATCACCTGCACCTCTCGCCCCGCGTCGAGGATGAGCTTTCTCACCTCGAGGCCGGGAATCTCCTCCACCGAGAGCACCCTGGCGAACACCACCCTACGGTGAGGAGCGCTTAGGCGCTCGATGGCCTCGGTCTCGTGCCCCAGCCCGGCGAGCAATTCCTCCAGCCGCTCGGGTTTGGGTGCGTCGGGCAAGAACTCTTTGAGCCAGCTATAGACGATTCGCATTTGCAACCTCCGGTTGCGCTGAACGCCCGGCGCAAAACGCGACTTGCGTCGTACGTCGTACGCTAAACGCTGAGGACGATCCCCTATCGGGACGAGCAAAGCTCGTACACCTAGGGGACGATCCCCTGTCGGGACGGGCTACGCCTATACACCCGACGGGTCGGCCCCCTTCGTTCGGCGTACGACGTAGGACGTAGGACATGCGATCAGCACAAATCAAGTTACTGGTTTCTGAACTGCCTTAAGAACGAAAGCCGGTTTTGCTGATAGAAGTAGCGGATGTCCGGGATGCCGTAGCGCAGCAGGGCCAGCCGCTCGATGCCGAAGCCGAAGGCCCAGCCCCGCATGCCCTCGTAGGCGCGGGGCAGGCCCATCTTCTGGCGGTAGTCGTCCACGGCCTTGAAGACGTTGGGGTGCACCATGCCGGCTCCGCCGAGCTCGAGCCACTTCTCCCGTTCGGCCCACCACATGGCGAACTGGGCTCCCGGTTCGACGAAGGGGAAAAAGGTGGGCTGGAAGCGAACTTTGGCCTCGGGGCCGAAGAGCCCTCTGGCCAGTTCGGTGATGGCTCCCTTGAGGTCGGCCATGGTGATGGTGGGCCCCACCACCAAGCCCTCGAGCTGGAAGAACATGGCCTCGTGGGAAGCGTCGGTCTGCTCATAGCGGAACACCCGCCCCGGCACCACGATCTTGAAGGGCGGGTTGTGCTGGATCATGTAGCGCACCTGCATGGGCGAGGTGTGGGTGCGCAGCAGCGCCCCTCCTAAGTCGTTGACGCTCTCGCCGAAGGGCCCTTGGATGGTGAAGTGCTCGGGCTTCTCCAGCCAGAAGGTGTCCTGCATGTCCCGCGCGGGGTGCCACTCGGGCATGTTGACCCCGTCGAAGTTGAAGAACTCGCTCTCGACCTCGGGACCCTCGACCACGCTGTGACCCATGCGGCGAAAGATATCCAGCAGTTCCTGCAGGATCTGGCTGGTAAGGTGCAGCCCGCCGGTGGGGAAAGCATAGCCGGGCAGGGAAACGTCGAGGGCCTCTTTCTCGAGCTGCTCCTGCAAGGCCCTCTCGCGCAAAACGGCTTCGCGGGCCTCTATGGCCGCCTCCAGCCGCCCCTTGGCCTCGTTGAGTTGCCGTCCCCGTTCCTTGCGCTCCTCGGGGGTGAGGCTACCCAGCGTCTTCATCTGCTGGGTCAGCAGGCCGTTCTTGCCCAGGTACTGCACCTTGAGGCTATGCAGGGCCTCGAGGCTTGCTGCGGCAGTGATCTCGCTCAATGCTCGGTCTAGGTCCATTATTCCTCCGTTACGTGCGGGGTCCCGATCGCCGGGTTTAGACTATCAAGTAAGCCGCCTCCTACGCTCTTCGCAAAAGCTACGGGCGGCACAGGGCCGCCCGCGAGAGCCAAAGGGCACTCCCGCAGGCTACCTAAAAAACCACCTCCCGCGCATATTGGCCATAGTTTACCGGCGAGCCCCCTAAAGCTCAAGCCATACGCGAAAGGCGGTGGATCATCTAACCTCTAGGGCTCCAGCGGGCGCGTTTGCAGCCGGCGTTACGCGCAAGCGTAAACCCTTCATTTCGCACTCCCTGGGCCGATTGGACCTGGGTCACGGGGTGGGGATTTTGCCGTATGGCTCCGAGGGTGGGCAAACGTCACCGGCGTGAAACGTGGAAGGTGCTATGGTCAAGCTACCCTAAGCAGGCGTTTCGGAACCTCTCATCTTTATGCAAACAGCTTTTTATCGGAACCAAGGGCCTTAGGGTAGGGCGAGCGGGGGGCGAGCACCCCCCGCTTCCGTCCTTTTTAGCCCTAGCCTTCAGCTTGGACTCAGCCCGGCTTCCTAAGCTTACCCCTGAGAACTGCCGCGCGCCGTGGCGCGCCAGGAGGTGAAGATGCGTTCAGCTTTGCTTGTTATCGCGCTGTCGTTTGGGTTGGCTGTTGCGCAACAGGCTGCACCAAGCCCCTCGGCTCAGCAGCTTCTCCAGGAGGCCCAGGCCTTGGCCCAGCAGGCTAGGGCGAGCGGGGTGGCACCCTCGGTGGACGCCACCCCCTGGAAGCAGGCTATCCAGCGGGCTGAGGCCGCCGCCCAGGCCGACCCTCAGTCGGCGGAGGCTTGGAAGCTGTTGGGAATGCTCTACCACGACGTCAAGTTTTGGGCTCGAGCCCACGACCGTTTCAACCAGTACCTCCGCCTCACAGGCGGGCAAGCTGAGCCTGAAGTGGCTAAGGCCATTGGGGATACCGACCTCAACCTCGGCTACGAGGCTTATAACCGGGGCGATATCGCCCAAGCGCTGGAGTACTTCCAGGCGGCTGCCGACTTTTTGCCGGGCGATCCTCAGCCCTACGAGTGGATTGGCCGCATCTACCTCGAGCAGGGTAATGCTACCCAGGCCCGCCAAGCTTACCAGCGGGCCAACCAGATCCGGCCCACCCCTACCAACACTTACTTCCTGGCCCGTTCCCAGGACGTAGCCACCTATGGCCGGGCCGCGGTGCGGGCTTTTACTACGGGTTATAACGCCTACCAGACCGGGGATAAAGCGACTGCCCTGAGCCAGTTCCAGGCGGCCGTCCAAGCTGCTCCCAACTGGCTCGAGGCCAAGCGCTGGTTGGCCCGGACCCAGCTCGAGACCAACCAGGCACAAGCGGCTTTGGCCACTTGGCAGCAGATCGTGGCCTCGCCCCAGGCTACCGCTTCGGACAAGTACTTCCTGCGGGTCGCCCAGCTCTCAGCCCAATACGGGGCCGATGCAGCCCGCGCCTACTTCGAGGGCGTGCAGGCTTACCAAGCCGGCGACCGCCTACAGGCCCTAGCTCGTTTTCAGGCCGCCACCCAGGCCAACCCCCAGTTTGCCGACGCCTGGTACTGGTTGGGCCGCACTGCCTACGAAGGGAAGAACTATGCTCTGGCGGTTCAGGCTTACCGCCAGGTGGTAGCCCTTCAGCCCGACAACGCAGAGGCTAAATACTGGCTCGGGCAAGCGCAAAAAGCGGCCCGCTAGATCCCATGGGGCCGAACCCCACCCGAAGTGTTCCGCTTCGGGTGGGGGCAATCACATTACACCTCGTCTTTGGCTAGGTCGTTGAAGCGCACGTGCTGGGCGTGGAACTGGAGTTCGGCCACGCCGGTGGGACCGTTGCGTTGTTTGCCCACGATGATCTCGGCAATCCCAGCCTTCTCGGAGTGGGGGTTGTAGTAGTCGTCGCGGTAGATGAACATCACCAAGTCGGCGTCTTGCTCGATAGAGTTGTGTACGACGATGTTGTTGGCGACGAAGTTGTGCGGGCCGGGGACCGTGAGGTCGAAGACCTCTTCCTCCCCGGCCGCCTCGACGGACACCACTTTGTCCCAGTAGATGTCACTGCTGGCAATGCGCTCGAGCGCTTGCGACCCCGGGGCCTTCGCCATCCGCAGGGCGCGCTCGCGGCTCGGGTTTTGCTTGAAGAGGGTCGTGCCTGAGTAGGCCGTGCCCAGGGCCCGGTGTAATTCCCGGTGGGAAAGGCCCGAGACCGCCAGGTCGGCCCGCGTGGGGTGCAGCCACAGCTCGAGCGGGATCACGTCCCGGTTGGTGTTTTCCGGGCGGGCCTCTAGGTAAGCCTCGACCTGCGATAAGGCCTGGCGCTTGTAGCTGCCCACAGCCCCGACCTCGCGCGCGAAGCGCAACAGGCTGGAGCGGCCGCTGACGATGACGTGGAACTGGTCGCGCCCCCTGCCCTTCTGCGGCAGGCGCTTGAGCCGGGAGTTGATCCCCAGGTGCAGCAGCAGGGTTTGCACGTCCAGAGCTAACCGCTCGCTGCTGCTGGCGTAGTAGATGGCGGGGTAGGGGGACTTGCCCTGCCGCAGGAGGACGCAGCCGTCTGTGGACCACAGGTGCCGCAGAAAGCGGGCGATCGCGGGAGCAGGCTGGGTGAACACCAACTCGGGGACTCGCTTCTCGTGAGAACGCAAGCCCCACACCCCTAACGCCTCGAGCCACTCTGCGACCGGGTTGCGCCTGCTCCGCCCCAGCCGCTGCGCCGCGCTCAGGTAGACCTGCAACCACCTCCGCTCGGGCTTGACCCTAGGGACGATGGCTTCGTTGAACACCGCTCGAGCCAAGTCGGCCACGGTTTGCGCCAGGTCGGGCTCGCGGGTGGTGTACTGCAGGGCATGGCGTGGCAGGGTGCAGCCATCACCGATCAGGTGCCCCAGCAGGGCTAGCTCCTCGTCGCGGAGGCGTTGCCCCTGGGAGGAGGCCAGTTTCCGCGGCAGAGCCAGGTAATCACCCACGGCGAGCTGGTCCAGCCGCTTCCAGCCCTGCGGGGTGAGGAACTGGTGGTTGGCCGTCGCGCGGACGCGGCGTCCGAGCCGGGTGGTGAGGGCGAACACCGGCTTTACGCCGGTGGAGAAGGCCCGGCTCACCCAGGCGGGCTTGAGCCTTTGGGTGGTCTCGTCGAGCGCGAGCACCTCGAAACCGCTCTTCCCAATGAGTTCACGGATGGGCTGCCTCGAGCCGTCGGCCAATTGCACCAGGGTGTCGCCGGTGAGGCAGCCCGACTCCCTCAGGTCGGAGAGCATGGGGCGTTTGTTGGGGCGGGCTTCCACCGCCCGCGAGAGCTGGGAGAGGGCGATTACCGGCACGTTGAGTTCGCGGGCCAGCCCCTTGAGGCCACGCGAAATCGCTGCGATTTCCTGTTGGCGGTTCTCTCCACCTCCGTTGCGGCTCGAGGTGGGGCCGGACATCAATTGCAGGTAGTCGATCACGATCAGCCCCAGCTTTTGCTGGCTCATCAAACGCCGCGCCCGGCTCCTTAGCTCCATCAGGGTCATGTCGGAGGTGTCGTCGATGAGGATGGGGGCCTCGGCGATACGCCCGGCTACGTCTACCAAGCGCGAGAAGTCCCGGTCGGTGAGCTGGCCCTGCCGCAGCCGGTTCATGTCGATACGCGCCTCCGAGCACATCATGCGGGTGACGAGCTGCACGGCGGGCATCTCCAGGGAGAAGATCGCTACCCCGATGTTCTCGCGCAGGGCCACGTTTTGCGCGATGGTTAGGGCGAAGGCAGTCTTACCCATGGAGGGCCTGGCAGCGATGATATTCAAGGATCCCGGCGTGAACCCCCCGATCATCAGGTCGAGCTCACGGAACCCGCTGCGTAGCCCGGTGGTAGCCCCTTGGTTTTCATAAAGCTGCTGGATGTGCTCGAAGGTCTCGTGCACCAGCTCGCGCATGCTTTGGAACTCGGTTTTGCTGCCCGCCAGGGCCACCTCGAGCACCCTTCGCCCGGCGCCATCCAGGATCTCCTCCAGGCTACCCGACTCCTCGTAGGCCATCTTCATGGCTTCCCCGGCGGCTTCGATCAGGCGGCGCAGGGTCCACTTCTCTGCCACGATGCGCGCGTAGTATTCGGCATAGGCTGCGGTGGGGGTATTCTCCGAGAGCCCTACCAGATACGAGAGGCCTCCGGCTACATCGAGCTCTCCCCGGGTGGCGAGTTCGTTGGAGAGCGTCACCAGATCTACCGGTTCGCCCCGCAGGCGAAGTTGCTCCATGCAGCTCCAGATCTTGCGGTGGCCCTCCTTGTAAAAAGACTCAGCGGTGAGGATGCCCTCGAGCCGGTCCAGCACCTCGCTGTCCAGCAACACCGAGCCCAGCACGCTGGCCTCGGCTTCAAGGTTGTGAGGAGGGATGCGACCTTCCATAGCTACTTTGGGTCTCCGTGATGGTCTAATCTAACAGGGGCTTGCTGGTTCCCTCTAGGCTCTCCGCCCCGGCGCAGTACATAAACTAAGCCAGGGCAGGCGCGAAACCAGAGCCAGGTGCAAGCCCCGCTGCGCCTCATGCGTAGCGCATCCAAGTCTAAGCCTGAAAGCCCTTGAGGGTGAAGCATTGCCTTTTTGCTCTTGCCAAGGTGGAGGGGCTTTGCTATATTAGCCCTTGCCCTGACGCCCTGAGGCGTGGGCCCAGAACATTCCGCGGTAGCTCAGTCGGTAGAGCGGTCGGCTGTTAACCGATTGGTCGCAGGTTCGAGTCCTGCCCGCGGAGCCAGGAAAGAAGCCCGAGGAAGTGTTCCTCGGGCTTTGCTCTTGGGGGCCACCGGGAGCCAGCTTGGCCGCTGGGGTGGCCAAAAGTAAAAGCCTCCGACTGGAGGCCTTGGCTAATTCAGCTCCTCCCCCCAGGCGTTTTCAAACATGGCGCGGGCTTCCTCCAGGCTCACCTCTAGGGCCTGGCAGACTTCCTCGGCTAGTAGGTGGATGGCGCGGCGAAAGGCCTGGCGGTCCAGGTCGGGCAGGCCCCGCTCGAGTTCCCAAGCCCGCAGTTGCCCAGCGAGGGTGGCGATGCGGTAGGGATCACCTTCGGCCAGGATCTCGCTGGTCTTACGGTGCCGGGCAGCCCATTGGCGCGGTAGTGAGAGACGCCCATTGCGCAGGAGATGGAGGATCTCCTTGATCTCTTCACGGCACAAAGCGGGCCGCATCCGTGCGCTCTGGGGGGACTCTACGGGCACATAGGCTTTCGAACGGGTATTGGGAAACTCCACTTGATAGTAGGCCCGTTGGTTGCCAGAGATCGTGCGCTGCATGATGCTCGCCACCACGCCAACCCCATAGGGTGGCAGAACCACCTTGTCGCCTGGACGGTACTCTTTCACTGGCCCACTCCTTTCATGAGCACCTCCATGAAGTGCTCGAGGTACGCCTGCCGGGGTAGCTCAAACTGCGGGTTGATGGCGTCCAACACCGCTGCGGTGAGGCTAGGGTCTAGATCGCGGCGAACTTCGCCGCGATCCTGACCGCTTCGTACCAGTACTTCCAGAAGCCTTAGATAGGTTTCGCGCAAGCCCTTCAGCCAGCCCGAGGGATCGCCCGGGTGAGCTTCCCTGGCTACCGAGGCCCACGAACCCCGCCACTGTGAGGCGAACTCGAGCCTGAGGGCCAGCACCTCCCGCAACCTTTCCGCGAAAGGGCGGTCTTGCACGACGACTTGCTCCACGTCGCGGTAAAAGGAAATCGCGTGGTGCTCTACCAGCGCTTTGAGCAGATCCCGTTTGTCCTGGAAGTATAAGTAAACAGTACCCTTGCCCACCTCGGCCTCGCGGGCAACTTCTTCCACCTTCAACCCTGAGAGACCACGCTGTTGTAAGACCTTGATGGTTGCCTCGAGGATCGCTTCTCGCTTATCGGCAACCTTGGCCTCCGGCGTCACGCGTTTGACTATATCATGAAGGAGCCCTCGCTGCGTGAGAACCCCAGCTTTTGCCCCCAAAAGTCACCCCAAAGCCCGGCAAGATGCCCTTTCTGTACGCTAAAGGGCTAGCCATTGTTGCACGGCAGAATTCGGCTACAGAGGGTATTTTCCGCTTGGGCTATGAAATGCATAGTGGGCTAGTTACGGAAAATCAAGGAGAAATCGGCCAAAAGACAAAATTTGGGGCAAGGATTATGTTTACGACAAACACCGCTCGGGGTAGACTAGAACGGATGCCGGCTGGACGGACGCACGAAGCTATCAACTTGGGAACCTTAGGGTTGCTTTCCGCGGGCTATGTGTATCAACAGAACCACCTCGGGGTGAGCGAGCCCGCAGCCTTTGGATTTGTTGTGGCTTATTTGATCGGGACTTTCTTGGTCACCCCAGACCTGGATTTGGCCGAGCAACGGGTAAGGGCCAAGGGAAACTGGGGAATCCTGGGCTGGCTGTGGGTCCCCTATGGGCTCATCTTTTCCCACCGGGGTTGGTCGCATACCTGGATCGTGGGGCCGCTAACCCGGTTGGCCTATATGGCGCTGATGGGGACGTTGCTGTGGTTTGGAGGGGAGGCGCTGCTTCATTACCTAGGGGTCCGGCTCGACCTACGGGGCCAGGTGCGGCTTCCGCCGGAGCCGGTGTGCTACAGCGCCGTGGTGGGGTATTTCGTCTCCCAGTGGATGCACTTGCTCGCGGATGGGATCTGGCCAGATGCCGGGCTGCGCCGGGCGCGGCGTTAGTTCGCCCGTTGCGGTAGGCTATGGCCATGAACCAGACCCTCACCGCGCTCGAGGGGTTCTGCGTGGGGCACTGGACCGATCCGGTGGGGCGGACCGGCTGCACGGTCATCCTGGGGCCGGCGGAGGGGTTTTTGGCCTCGGCTTCCTTCTTGGGGCCCTCTCCGGGCAACCGAGAGGGGATTCTGCTCTCGCCGGAAAAGCGGGTGGAGCGGGTCCACGCCCTGCTATTCACGGGGGGATCGGCCTTTGGGTTGGGGGCAGCGGAGGGAGTGGTGCGTTACCTCGAGGAGCGGGGCGTCGGCTACCCCACCCCCGCCGGGCGGGTTCCTATTGTCCCGGCGGCGGTGATCTTTGACCTGATGACCGGCGATCCCAAGGCCCGCCCTGGGCCGGAGCACGGGTACGCGGCGGCTCGGCTGGCCAGCCGTGATCCGGTGCCGAGGGGGCGGGTGGGGGCCGGGACCGGGGCCACGGTGGGAAAATACCTGGGCTACGAGTTGTCCAGCCCGGGCGGTTTGGGGAGTGCCCTGGTCGAGCAATCAGGGGTGCGGGTAGGAGCTTTGGCGGTGGTAAACCCGGCAGGGGACGTCTACGACCTCGAGGGGCGCTTACGGGCTGGGCCGGGGCGTTTTAGGGAGTACCGCCCGATGGACCTCTATGGGCAGAGTACCACTTTGGTGGCGGTGGGGCTCGAGGTCGCCCTCTCCAAGGCGGAGGCCCGGATGTTAGCCGAGGCGGCCCAGACCGGCCTGGCCCGGGTGATCCGCCCCTCGCACACCCCGGTGGACGGGGACTCGGTGTTCGTGCTCTCCACGACCTGCCGTCCGGCGGCTGACCCGATGCTCCTCACCGCTTTGGTGCAGGAGGCGGTGGCGCAGGCTATCGTGGATGCGGTAGCTTAGGCGAGTGAACGCCTCCCTCTCCCGTTCCCTCATGGCGGCCCGCCTCGCCGTCTACACCTATTTTTTTGTCTGCGGCTTGGTCTTTGCCGCCTGGGTGTCACGGATTCCCGCTATCAAAGACAAGCTGGCATTGGAGGATGGCGAGTTGGGGTTGGTGCTTTTCGGGGTGCCGGCGGGATTGATGGTGGCGATGCCCCTCACCGGCTGGGCCATCTCGAGGTTGGGGAGCCGCTGGGTAGTGACGGTTGCGGCGCTTTTGAACGGCCTAATCCTACCCTTGCTAGCCTTGGCCCCCAGCGGGGCTGTTCTTTTCCTGGCGCTTTTCTTTTTTGGCTTTACCCAGGCCGCTATGGACATCAGCATGAACGCTCAGGCCGTGGAGGTGGAAAAGCGCTATGCCAGGCCGATCATGTCCAGCTTCCATGCCCTTTTTAGCTTAGGGGGACTGGTAGGGGCGGCCCTGGGTGGGGCGGCGGCGGGGCTCGAGGTCGCTCCGCTGCCCTTTTTCGCCCTGGTGAGCCTGTTTGCCCTGGGGGTGATACTGGGGGGGTTCCGCTGGCTGATCCTCACCCCCAGCCAGCCAGCAGGGACACGTTTCGTCTGGCCTCGGGGGGTTCTGTTGGGTTTGGGGCTGATCCTCTTTTGTACCGGGCTGGGAGAGGGAGCGGTGGCCGACTGGAGTGCGGTGTTCATGAAACAAAGCCTAGGCGCCGGGGAGGCCTTGGCAGCTCTAGCCTTCTCGGCTTTCTCGGTAGCCATGGTGATCGGGCGGCTTGGCGGTGATGCCCTACACCACCGCTTTGGCCCGGTGCGGTTGGCCCGGGTAGGGGGTCTTTTAGCGGCGACGGGGCTGGGGTTGGCGGTGGGCTCGAGCAGGCCCTATCTGGCTTTGCTGGGCTTCGTGCTGGTGGGGTTTGGCTACTGCACCCTGTTTCCGCTGGTCTTTAGCGCGGCGGGCAAGGTGCCGGGGGTGCATCCGGGAATAGCCTTGGCCTCGGTGGCGACCTTGGGGTATGCCGGTTTTCTGGTAGGACCGCCGCTGATCGGCCTGATGGCCGAGGCCATCTCCTTGCCGGCTTCTTTGGGGATGGTCGCGGTATTGGCCCTCCTTATTGCGGCGTTGGCCGGACTGCTGCGGACAGCCCAGACTGGAGGCCAGGGGCGGTGAAGAATAAAGCCCCTTTCCTCATTCTCCCGTAAAGGGAAGAAGCGCATTCCCGTGGGCGATGAGTTCGACCGTGCGGGCCTCGCCCTGCGGGGCCAGGCGCACCTCGAGGCTATTGGGGAAGAGCTCGGGATTACCCCACTCGATGAGCACCAAGCGGGCTTCGGAGAGGTAGTCCTCCAACCCCAGGCCGAAGAGTTCCTCTTGGTTGGCTAGCCGATAGGCGTCAATGTGGAGGATAAGGCCCTGGGGGGAAGGGTACTCGTGGATGAGGGTGTAGGTGGGGCTGGTTACTTCCCCTGTGAACCCCAATGCCTCTGCGATGAATTTGACCAGCGTGGTTTTGCCTACCCCCATTGGCCCGGTGAGAAGCAGCAGCGATCCGCTAGGCAAGGCTTGGGCCAGTTTGTGAGCCAAGCGGCGGGTGGCTTCCAGGTTTGCCAGCAACACTCTCCTAGCTTATCTCGCTTCAGCAGACTAGGCGGGGTGCCGGCTTGGACGAAAAAATCCCCTTCCCAGTCGGGAAGGGGATCATCGCTCTGGGCTTAGAAGTCCATGTCTCCGCCCATACCGCCTCCGGCGGGAGTGGCGGGGGCCTTCTCCTTCTCGGGCTTCTCGGCCACCACGGCCTCGGTCATGAGGATCAGCGAGCCGATGGAGGCGGCGTTCTGCAAGGCGGTACGGGTGACCTTGGCGGGGTCTACGATGCCGAACTCCATCATGTCGCCGTACTCGCCGTTAGCGGCGTTGAAGCCGTAGTTCTTCTCCTTCTTGGAGAGGATCTGGTTCACCACCACGCTACCCTCGTAGCCAGCGTTCGCGGCGATCTGGCGGGCGGGTTCCTCCAGGGCGCGCAGCACGATCTTGGCGCCGGTGGCCTCATCGCCCTCGAGCTCCTTGACCAGGTTCTTCACCGCAGGCACGGCGCGCAAGAGGGCCACGCCACCGCCCGGTACGATGCCTTCTTCCACCGCAGCGCGGGCCGTGGAGAGGGCATCCTCGTAGCGGTGCTTCTTCTCCTTGAGCTCGGTCTCGGTAGCGGCGCCCACGCGGATGACCGCCACGCCACCGGCCAGCTTGGCCAGGCGCTCCTGCAGCTTCTCCTTGGCGTACTCCGAGTCGGAGGTCTCGAGCTCCTTCTTGATGCCGTTGATGCGGGCGTCGATGTCCTCCTTCTTGCCCTTGCCGCCCACCACGGTGGTCTCATCCTTGTTGATGCGCACCCGCTCGGCGCGGCCCAACATGGAGAGGGTGGCGTTCTCGAGCTTGAAGCCCAGCTCCTCGCTGATCACCGTCCCGCCGGTCACCGCGGCCAGGTCCTTGAGCATCTCCTTGCGGCGGTCGCCGAAGCCGGGGGCCTTCACCGCGGCCACGTTGAGGGTGCCGCGCAGCTTGTTGACCACCAGCGTGGCCAGGGCTTCGCCCTCCACATCCTCGGCGATGATCAAGAGGGGCTTGCCGGTCTGGGCCACCTGCTCGAGCACCGGCAGCAGCTCACGCACGTTGGAGATCTTCTTCTCGGTGATCAGGATGTACGGATCATCGAGGCTGGCCTCCATGGCGTCGGGGTTGTTGACGAAGTAGGGCGAGATGTAGCCCTTGTCGAACTGGTACCCCTCCACGAAGTTCAGCTCGGTCTCGAGGGTCTTGGACTCCTCGACGGTGATGATCCCCTCCTTGCCGACCTTGTCCATCGCGTCGGCGATGAGGTTACCGATCTCGGCGTCGTTGTTGGCCGAGACGCTGGCCACCTCGTAGATGGCCTTGCGGTCGTTGACCGGCACCGCCATCTTCTTCACTTCCTCTACCGCTACCGCTACCGCCTTCTCGATGCCGCGTTTGAGCTCGAGGGGGTTGGCCCCGGCGGCTACGTTGCGCAGGCCTTCGCGCACGATGGCCTGACCCAGCACGGTGGCGGTGGTGGTGCCGTCACCGGTGATGTCGTTGGTCTTGGTGGCGATCTCGATCAGGAGCTTGGCCCCGATGTTTTCCAGGTGGTCTTCCAGCTCCACTTCCTTGGCCACCGATACCCCGTCTTTGGTGATGGTGGGAGAGCCAAACTTCTTCTCCAGCACCACGTTGCGGCCCCGGGGGCCGAGGGTCACCTTCACCGCGTTGGCCACAGCGTTGGCCCCGCGCTCCAGGGCGCGACGGGCAGCTTCGTCAAACACCAGCATTTTAGCCATAATGTGCTCCTTTCAGTTGCGTCTTGCGTCGTTTAGGGCAACGTACAGTGCTTTTTACAGCACAGCCAGCAGGTCGCGCTCGGAGAGGATGATGTACTCCTCGCCGTCGATTTCGATCTCGGTACCGCCGTACTTGGCAAACACCACGGTGTCGCCCTCCTTGACCTCCAGGGGCAGCTTGGTGCCGTTATCCAGCACGCGGCCCGAGCCCACGGCGATGACCTTGCCCTTCTGGGGCTTTTCCTTGGCGGTGTCGGGGAGGACGATTCCCCCCTTGGTCTTGGCCTCTTCCTCGATGCGCTTGACCACCACGCGGTCGCCGAGGGGTTTGAGCATGGTTGCGGTTGCCATAACTTGTCCTCCTCTAAGGCTGATTGACAGTCGTGGGTTTAGAGTGTCAACCCAAGACCATAGTATTTTGTAGACCCCGCCAGATTGTCAAGGGTCTGGACTATAAAGTTGAGTGCATCTTAGTCAAGCCATCCCGCAGGAGCCGCTGCCTAAGCGCTTCATAAAGCAAGAGTGCCGCTGAAACCGAGACGTTGAGGCTATCGGCCTGGCCCCGCATGGGGATGCGCACCTTGGTCTGGGCGGCCTTGAGCCAGAGCGCGCTTAGCCCCTCGTGCTCTGGCCCTACGGCGATGGCCACGGGAGGGCGCAGGTCGGCCTCCCAGTACAGGGTGTGGGTGTGGGGGGTGGCGGCGACGAGGGGTAGGTTATGCTGCTGGATCCAGTCCAAGACCTCGGATTCGGAGGCGGCCAGCGTCCGGAGGGAGAAGACCACCCCGGTGCTGTTGTGGATCACCTGGGGGCTGTAGAGGTCCACCCCGCCCGCCACCAGCACCGCCTCCGCCCCGGCGGCGTCCGCCGAGCGCAGTAGGGCCCCCAAGTTGCCGGGCTTCTCCAGCCCCACCGCCACCAGGATGAGGGCGCTGGAGGAGGGTGGGTAGTCCTTCAAGGTCTGCCGGGGACTTCGCGCCGAGGCGATGATCCCCGCCGGGTTTTCCCGCGGGCTGAGTCTCTTCAGTACCGCCTCGGAGACCTCGAGCAGGGCTAACCCCTCCCGCCGCAGCGCGGCGTATACCCGCTGCTCCTCGGGGTTCAATCCCCCCTCCCAAACCAGGGCCTGCTCGAGTTCGATCCCCGCTTGCAAAGCCCGCTCGATCTCGCGGGCCCCTTCGATCAGGAAGCGCTGCTCGCTAGTGCGGTGTCTGCGCTCGAGGAGACGGGCGAGCGCCTTGATGCGAGGGTTGGCCGGACTGGTGATGCGCATAGCTCAGCCCCGGTCGGCGGTTACCAGCACCGCCCCCAGCGCAGTGGCCGCTCCTGCCTCCTGGGGGATGAGCGGTTTGGGTTCGACCTGGTAAAACTCCCACACGGCTAGGATCGCTTTGCGGATCGGCTCCAAATCGGGCAGGTGGCCTACTACCACCACCTCGCGCAGCCCGGCCGCCTTGGCCGCGCCCAGGGCCACCACCCCGATCACCTGACCGACCATCACCACCAGCCCGGCGGCGATGTCCTCGCGCTTGGGTGGGCCTGGGAGGCTTCCCACCTTGCCAAAGTTGACCGCGGTGGCCGAAGGGGGCAGGTGGCCGATCCCCCCACCGATGGCGTCTTGGAGGGTGGAGTCTACCCCGGCGGGATCTCCCCGCGCGGCCAGGTGGGCGATCTCCAGCGGATGGCTGGTCCCGATCAAGAGCTTGGCGAGCCCCAGCAGGGTTCCCCCGCCCACCGCGCTCCCGGTGAGGTGCTGGGTCTTCTTGCCCCAAGCGGCGATCATGGCGGTTCCGGTGCCCGCCGAGACCACCAGGGCTTCTTCTAGCCCCGCCAGGGCCAGCCCCCCGCGCCCCACCGCCTCGGCTTCCCCTGCTTTGTAGAGGGGAACCCCCTCGATCTCGTCGGGTAGGGTGCGGTGGAGCCCGCCGGTGGTGGCGATGGCCTCGAGCTCGCTGATCTCCTGCTTTCCCGCCGCCAGGGCTTTATGCACCAAGGCTTCGCTGGCCGGGCCAGCGTGGGGCAGGACCCAGTGCTGGAGCAATTTTCCTTTGTGCACCAGCACTACGTCGGTGTTGGTGAGGCCGAAGTCGATACCGATTCGCAGGCCAGCCATGCGGGACTAGCGGGGCAGGAGAGGGCGCAGGTACTCGAGCACTTCGGGGTAGTCGAAGGTGTAAACCGCCCCGTTGGGAAGGCTCATCTCCAAGGTGTCTTCCCCCGGATAGAGGAGCCGCCGCAGGACCAGCAACCCTTTGGGTTCGATCAGCTCGACTTCGGCTGCGGTGTATGAACCCTCCTCCGGGACATGGGCTCCTTGAGTCCAGGACTGGCCGCCCTCGATCTCCTCGGGTTCCTCGCCGTCCAGCTCGAACTCGTCGGGATCGATAATTTCTCCTTCTTCGAGCCGGGCGAAGGCCTCGGCCAGCGCGAGCGCCTCGATCAACAGCCGTTCCTCGCTTCCGTCGTCCAGGATCAGCTCGAGGGTCTCTTCGTCCTCGAGTATCTTCGCACTCAAGCCTTCCATCTCAGCCTCCTTTGGCCCCTGCGGAGCCCGACTCCCCGAGACTAAGCGGCCCCGGAGGAGTTTGCAATCGGTCGGGGGCTACCCCAGCACCACCTCGGCCTTCTCCAGGCGGTAACCGTTCTCTTTGGCTCCCAGCTTGAGGCGGATCTCGCCCACCTCGGGAAGTTCTTCCACCAACCGCGATACCCGCAACAACAGTTCTTGCAAGGCGCTGAGGTCGGCGTGCCCCTCGAGGGCGCGCAGCATCTCCCGGGCGTCCTTGTCGGTGAGCGGGGTGATGCGGGTGTCGAGGAGCTGGGGGCCTAGGGGCAGGTCCACCAGCTCGAGCGAAAGGACGGGTCCGAAAAGGGGGTCGCAGCGCACCGAGAGCTCGAGGTTTAGCCGTGCCGTAGGCGGGGCGTCAGCGGGGGAGGGTTGTGGTGCGGGAATGCCGAAAGCCTGGAGCAGGGATTGGGCCATTGCGGGGTTGAGCTTCCCCTTTCCGGCCTGGCGCACCAGCTCCCGGGCTAGCTCCTCCCTTGGGGCGAAATCCGGGATCTCGCCGGGCGGCTCCATGCGCCAGCGGGCGTACTGCACCGCCAGCGAGAGCGCCCGGGCTGCCGACTCCGGGAAGCGGTACACCGGGACTCGTTCGTTTCCGACGAATACCCGAGGCCGCCCCCCGGTCATGAAGCAAGCCAGCACGGTTTTGTTGAGACCGGCGGCCCGGGCCTCGGCCAGCGCCTGCCGCAACGCCTCGGCTACGGCCTCGGCGGAGGTGAAGCCCATGGGTACGAACAAGGCCATCGCACAGTCATAGGCCGGATCAGCCAGCACCTTGGCGGCGGTTTCGCGGTACTGAAGGGGGGTGGCCGCGCTCCCCAAGTCGAAGTGGGTGGCCTCGAGCCCGCTCGAGCGCAGCGCTTCCAGGGCTAGGCTGCCGGGGCCGCTGGCGTTGGAGACCAGGGCCACGCGGGGGCCGGCGGGTAAGGGTTGGAAGGTGAGCAGGGCGGCGGTATCGAAGACCTCCTCCAGGCTGTCGGCCCGGATCACCCCGGTCTGGCGGAAGAGGGCCTCCACCCGCGGATCGCGCCCGGGGCGCACCACCAGGATGGGTTTTTGCCGCCCCACCCGCCGCGCCAGCCGGGCGAAGCGGCGCGGGTTACCGAAGTTTTCGATGTATAGCAGGATGACCCCGGTCTCGGGGTCGTCTTCCCAAAACTGGATGAGGTCGTTTGAGCTCACGTCGGCTTTAGCCCCCAAGCTGACAAAGCTCGAGATGCCGAGGCCCATCTCGCGGGCGTACTCCAGCACCGCCAGCCCCAGGGCCCCGCTTTGCGAGGAGAGGGCTAGCCGGCCACGAGGGGGCATCTCGGCCAGCCCAGCAGCCAGGCGCACCTCGGGGTGGGTGTGTACCATCCCGAGCGAGCCTGGCCCTACCAGCCGCATCCCGTAGCGCTGACAAACCTCCCCCAGGCTTTGGATCTCCCTTTCGGAGAGCCCCACCGTGATCACGATCAGAGCCCGTACCCCGCGCTGGCCGCAGGCTTCGGCTGCGGAGATGACCTGGTCGGGCGGGACCGTGATCACCGCCAGGTCCACCGGCCCAGGTATGGCTTTCACCGAGGGGTAGGCCAGGATCGAACCCACCACCAGCACCTCCCCGGCTGCGTGGGAAGCGGCCGGGTTCACCGGGTAGACCGGTCCGTCGAAGCGGTTTCCCACCAGGTTCTCCAGCACCCGGTAGCCCACGCTTTGGGGGTCGCGGCTGGCCCCCACCACCGCCACGCCCCGGGGCCGGAAGAAGGGTTGCAGCGAGGCTATCGTGGCGATGCGCTCGCGCAGCTCAAAGCGCTCGACCATGGTGGCGTTGGGCTCGATTTCAAACTCCACCTCCACCTCGCCGGATTCGCTCTCGGTTTTGACGTTGAACCCCGAGGAGCGGAAGACCTCGAGCATCTGGCGGTTTTCCGCCAGGGTAAACGCGTGAAAGCGGCGAATTCCCCTCCGCGCTGCGATCAGCGCCAGGCGCTCCAAAAGCAGGGTTCCTAGACCCTTGCCCTGGAACCAATCGTCCACCAAAAAAGCCACCTCCGCCGAGTCCGCGCCGGGGCCTTCTTGTACATACTCCCCGGTGGCGATCACCCGAGGGGGCTCTCCCGTCAGCACCAGCAGCGCGACCTTGTCCTCACCGGGGGTCTGTTTGAGCAGGAGGTCGGCCCCGGTCTCGGGACTTACCTCGGAGAAGAAGCGGAAGCTGCGGGCTTGGGGGGATAGGCGCGAGAGCAGCTCGACCAGCAGGGGCCGGTCGGCGGGGGTAGCGGGCCGTAGCAGGGCGGTACGCCCGTCCTTGAGCAGGATGGGGCCCTGCTCGAGGCCGTATTGCGGCAGTGGAGCGGGATAGTAGCGCTCAGGCATGATAAGCCTATTGTGCACGGCGGAAACCCCAAAGGGCCATGGGTCACCTGGTAGCATAAAGCCATGCTGAGACTCGAGCTACATAACCTCCACCCAAGGCGGGTGGGAGAGTACGGCTTTGACCTGGCGGCGGCGTTGGAGGCGCACGCCGTCCAGCTCGAGGCTGCCCGCGACGCCCTCTGGGGCCGCAAGGACGACCCTGCCGAGTTTTTGGGTTGGATCGAGGTGCCCGAAGACACCCAGACCCTGCGCGAGGTGCTGCGCTACCGCGAGGCCAACCCTTGGGTGGAGGATTTGGTGGTGTTGGGCATCGGTGGCTCGGCGCTGGGAGCGCAGGCCGTGAACGCGGCCTTGGGCAAGGGGCCGGTGCGCCTGCACTTCGTGGACAACGTCGAGCCCGAGCCCATCCTCGAGCTGCTGCGCTCGCTCGAGCCGCGCAAGACGCTGGTCAACGTCATCAGCAAGTCGGGCTCCACCGCCGAGACCATGGCCGCCTTTCTGGCCTTCCGCAAGTGGCTCGAGGACGCCCTGGGCAGCGGCTGGAAGGAGCACGTGGTCGTCACCACCGACCCGGCTAAGGGTATCCTGCGCCCCTACGCCAAGAGCGAGGGGCTCACCGCCTTCGACGTCCCTCCGGCGGTGGGCGGGCGCTTCAGCGTGACCTGCCCGGTGGGTACGCTACCGCTGGCCTTCGCGGGGGTGGACCTGGAAAACCTGCTGGCCGGGGCCCGTAAGGCCAACCATACCGCCCGTGACGCCCTGGAGCAAAACCTCCCCGCCCAGACCGCGCTCGTCCAGTACCTGGCTGCCGCCAAGGGGCTGAATATCACCGTGTTCATGCCCTACTCGACCCGGCTGCGCTTTTTGCCGGACTGGTTCGTCCAGCTCCACGACGAGTCGTTGGGCAAGATGCTAGACCGGCAGGGCCGGGCAGTCCGCAGCGGCACCACTGCCGTGCGGGCCATCGGTACCACCGATCAGCACGCCCAAGTGCAGCTTTTCCGTGAAGGACCGCACGATAAGCTGATTACCTTGGTGCGCCTCGAGCACCCCAGCGAAGACCTGGAGATCCCCGCCGTGGCCGGGCTCGAGGGCCTCGACTACCTATTTGGGAAGAAGTTCTTCGACCTCCTCACCGCCGAGGCCAAGGCCACCGCCCATGCCCTCGCTAAAGCCGGGCAACCGAATTACACCATCCTCTTAGAAAAGCTCGATGCTTACCACCTGGGCTGGCTCCTGCAACACCTGATGTGGCAGACCGCCTTCCTGGGCGAACTCTGGAACATCAACGCCTTCGACCAGCCGGGGGTGGAGCTGGGCAAGGAGTACACCTACGCCTTGATGGGCCGCAAGGGGTACGAGCAGTTGGCCGAGGAGTTGAAGGCGGAAGAGGTCGAGTAAAATAACCCAGGTTGCCCCCTGTCCGACGACCTCCTGCCCCACAAGACACGGATCAACCGCCCGTGACCACGGGCCACAAGGACGACCCCCAGACCAAAGCCCCCTCCAGCGGTCTTTGGGGCAGACAAGGTGGCCGGTGCTCGAGGGGAACACCAACCCCGAGTCGCGCCACTCCTCGAGGGCGAGACAGCCTGGGGCTGGCTTCGCTGCTCCTCGCCGCAGGTATCGTCGAGGTTGGAGCGGCGACGGGCTCGAGAGGGCTTTGACCAAATTGGATCCATTGGATACACTTTGATCATGACCGCCAACCCCAACAGGCCACCCGCCACCTCGCCCGATCGGGTTGCTCAGCAGTTGCGCGAGCGCATTCTGGGAGGCCAATACCCCGGCGGCACGACCTTGCGGCAGGAAGAGCTGGCCGCGGAGCTGGGGGTGAGCCGGATGCCCGTGCGTGAGGCCCTGCGACAACTGGCGGCGGAAGGGCTGCTAATCCTCCAGCCGCATCGGGGTGCGGTGGTAGCCGAGCTTTCGATACCTGAGCTCGAGGAAGTCTACGAGATGCGCGCGGTGCTCGAGCCCCTGGCCCTGCGCCTGGCCATCCCCAGGCTGGGCAAGGGCCAGCTAGGCCAAGCCGAGGACGCCCTGGACGAGGCCGAGCAAGAACGCGACGGGCGGCGCCTGAGCGAGCTCAACTGGAAGTTCCACGCTGCCTTGTACCGGCCCGCAGACCGCCCCCGCCTGCTTTCGACCATCGAGCTGCTTCACCTCAACGTAGACCGCTACATGCGGATGATCCTTACGGTAGTGCACCACCGCGAACAGTCCGACCGCGAGCACCGCGCTCTGCTCGAGGCCTGCCGGAGGCGGGAGGTTGAACAAGCCTCCAACCTGCTGCAGCGGCACATCGTCGAAGCCGGGCAACGCCTGGTGCGGTTTTTGCAGGAGAAGCCATGAAGCTGGAGAAGTTTCCCCGTTATCCGCTGATGTTTGGCCCTTCGCCGATCCATCCCCTCAGAAGGCTCTCCGAGCACCTGGGGGTGGAAATCTGGGCCAAACGCGAAGACTGCAACAGCGGGCTGGCCTTCGGCGGCAATAAAGTGCGCAAGCTGGAGTACCTGATCCCCGATGCCCTGGCTCAAGGCTGCGACACCCTGGTCTCCATTGGCGGGGTGCAGTCCAACCACACCCGCCAAGTGGCCGCGGTAGCCGCCCATCTGGGCCTCAAAGCCCTGCTGGTGCAGGAGCACTGGGTCAACTACGAGGACCCCATCTACGACCAGGTGGGCAATATCCTCCTCTCGCGCATCCTGGGCGCCGAGGTCGAGCTCAGCCCGGCGGGCTTCAGCATTGGCCTGCGCGAAAGCTGGCAGCGGGCTTTGGATAAGGTGCGGCAGCGGGGGGGCAAGCCCTACGCGATCCCCGCTGGAGCCTCCGATCACCCGCTTGGTGGGCTGGGCTTCGCCCGCTTCGCCGAGGAGGTCGCGCAACAGGAAAAGGAACTGGGCGTCTTCTTCGACTACGTCATCGTCTGCTCGGTGACCGGCAGCACCCAGGCCGGAATGATCGTGGGTTTTGCGGCGCAGGACAGGCCGCGCAAGGTGGTGGGCATCGACGCCTCGGCCAAGCCGGCCGAAACCCGCGCCGCGGTGCTCAAGATCGCCCGCTTCACCGCCGAGGCCGTCGAGTTGGGGCGCGAAATCCTCGATGAGGACGTGATCCTGCTCGAGGACTACGCGGGACCGGAGTACGGCCTGCCCAACCAGGGGACCCTCGAGGCCATCCGGCTAGCGGCCCATCTGGAGGGCATGATCACCGACGTGGTCTACGAGGGCAAGTCCATGCACGCGCTCATCGACCTGGCCCGCAAGGGCAGGTTCGAAAAGGGCTCTCGGGTGCTCTACGTGCACCTGGGCGGAGCCCCGGCGATGAACGCTTACGCCGGCCTGTACCAGCCTAGCGCATAAAAAGGCTCGAGGCCGTCCCCCGAAAGTCCGAGAAAAGCGCCAGGCGGTGGGAACCGGGCTTATTGGGTTTGCAAAACGCCTTCGAAGCTCTGGTGGAGACTCCGCCCAAAGCGCCCTGCGGTGGGGCTTTGGAAGGTCACAGGGGGCTGCTCAGTCGCGCAGGCCAGGTAGCAAGGGCTGGCCTTTGGGCAGACGGAACATCAGGTATTCCTGGCTGGCGGGTCGGGTGGGGGTAGGCTCGAGCTGCATCATCACCAGGCTCTCGATACGTCCTTCTACCCGCAAGAACAGCGGAGGAGCATAGCGCGGCTCACCGCGTTCGTAGCGGATTCCTTCCAAGGTATAGGAGAGAAATACCGATTCGTCGCGCTCGAGGTAATCCGGAGCGTACAGCGCCACCACGTCGGCTTCCTGGCGCTCGATTTGCAGCACTGCGTCCCACATGACCATCTGGGCGTCGGGTTGGCTCAGGTACTCGCCGAAGATTGGGCCCAGCCGGGCGTAGAAAGCATCGGGGGCGGCTTTGAGTTCGTAGTAGAGCCCGCCTGGGCCGTGCCATAGCCGCGCCACCGCGTTCTCCACCGCGTGTTCGCCCAGCCGTTCCCTAGCGTAGTCCCGGGCCAGCGCGAACGGCCCCTCGAGGGCCTGGCGGTCGCTTCCTAGCTCGAGGGTTTCCACCAAGTGCCGGTAAGGATCGAATTCGATCAACTTGACTCCATTATAGGCTGAAAAGCAGGGCTACCTGTCTCCGATGTGCAGCGCCACGATACCCCCGCTGAAGATGCGGTAGCGGGTCTGGAAGCCAGCCTGCTCCATCTTGGCTTGGAGGGTCCGGGGCTCGGGGAAGCGCTCCACCGACTCCGGCAGGTAGCGGTAGGCGGAGGGATTTCCCGAGACCAGCCCGCCGATCCAGGGCAGCACCTTCTGAAAGTACAGGCGATACAGCTCACCGAAGCCGCCCTTGGGGGGTGGGGGAAACTCGAGGATGCACAGCCGCCCGCCGGGGGCCAGCACCCGGTAGAGTTCGGCCAGGGCGTGATCGTAGTCGGCGAAGTTACGAAAACCGAAGGCGATGGTCACGGCGTCGAAGCGGGCGTCGGGGAAGGGAAGGGCCAGCGCGTCGGCCTGCTGGAAGGGGACCTCCCGCCCCAGCCTGCGCGCTTTCTGTCGGGCGACCTCGAGCATCGGGAGGGCGAAGTCGGCCCCGATCACCTCGGCCTGGGGGGCCAGGCGTTTGAGCAGGAGGGCCATATCGCCCGTTCCGGTGGCCAAGTCCAGGATGCGCTGGGGTTTTTTCTCGAGCGCGGCCTGGGCGGCGATAAACCGCCAGCGCCGGTCTATCCCCGCGGAGAGGAGCCGGTTCAAAAGGTCATAGCGCGGGGCGATCTGGCTGAACATCCGCTGGACGGCCCGGGCTTTTTCCTCTGGCTTTTCGCTCGAGTCCTTCACCACCGGGGAAGTTTAGCACAGCAGGAGGCGAAGAGCAGGAGCTACGAGACATTCCAAGAGGCTAAGCGGAGCCCCTGCGAGGGAGGCTATAAGCCGGGGCGACGGCGGAGTACAATTTTTGCGTGCGAAACTTGGCCCGTTCCTGGCTTTTTCTTGTGAGCTTGGGGTTGCTGGGGCTCATGGCCCTGGCGCCTTGGATGGTCCCCAAGCGAGAGTTCGGCGGGGTGGGGTACCTGATCACCCCCTTTACCACGGTCAATCCACAAAACCTCGAGCTGCCTGCCTCGCTGGGGCTGGGGTGGGTAGGGGCGGTCTTCTGGGTCTGGGCGGGATTGATGGGGGCGGCCTCGCTGGCCTTTTTGCAGCCCGACCCCCGCTCGCGCTCGAGGGCCCTTTACGCTTTAGGGGCTGTGGGGGTGGCCCTCTTTGCGCTCGAGGCGGTGCTGTTTTACCAGGCGGTAAACTCCGCCAACCAGGCCGCTCTGGCCGGAGGGGCCACGCGGGTGCCTTTGCGCCGCTTCACCCTCTCGCTGGGGGCCTACCTGGGCTGCTTTTATGCGTTGGCCCTGCTCCTGCTGGCCCGCGTGCAACTCCCTGGGGGGAAAGCCTTCCTGGTGCGCTACCGCGGGGCAGCGGTGCCGGTGGTCTCGCTGCTGCTTTCGGTGCTGGTAGGGGCGTTGCTGATCCTGGTCTTGGGCCGAGTGCCGGGGGTGGAGGGCTCGAGCTTGTCCCTCCGGGAATGGGTTGCGCTGAAGCTGGACCTGATCACCTTTTCCTTTCAGCTGCTCTTTTCTCCGATCTACACCCTTTCCGGTTGGTTCAATAGCCTTCAGCAGACCACCCCGCTGATCTTCGCCGGGCTGGCGGTGGCTTTTGCCTTCCGGGCTGGCCTTTTCAATATCGGCGGCCCTGGGCAGATCACTTTGGGGGCTATCTTCGTGATGATCGTGGGGGTCTTCCTGCCCGGGCCGGGCTGGGTCGTGCTGCCCCTCAGCATCCTGGCGGCAGCCCTGGGCGGGGCTTTGTGGGGTGGGCTGGCGGGGTGGCTCAAAGCCCGCTTCGGGGCCAACGAGGTGGTCAACACCATCATGCTCAACTACATCGCGGCCTCGGTGCTGCTGTTCTTCTTGGCTTCCAACCAGCAGCGCTTTTTCGGGTATACCCTTTACCTGCCCTTCAAGGCCCAGGGCTTCGAGGCCAAGAGCCTCGAGCTGCGCCCCGAAGCCCAGATTCCCTTGATGATCAACTTGCTGGCCCCTGGGGGGGAGTTTTCCTGGGCCATCCCCGTGGCCCTGGTGGCGGGCCTGGCGACATTTTTCTTTTTACGGCGGGCCGATCTGGGCCGCCGCTTGCTGCTCGGCGGAGGGGCAGCCGTCCTGGGGTACGCGCTGGGCGGCCTGATCCCTGGCCCCACCCTCGCCAGCGATTTGGTCCGTGACCTGGCGGCCTCCAAGCTCAACGGCTCGTTCTTGTTGGCGCTGGGGGTGCTGATCCTGGTGCACTACTACCTGCTGCGCACCGTGGGCGGCTACGAGATGCGGGCGGCAGGGTTGGCCCCCAGAGCAGCCGAGTACGCCGGGATCAACCTGGGCCGCAAGATCGTGCTGGCTATGCTGGTGAGCGGAGCTCTGGCGGGGCTGGCCGCGACCCACTACGTGCAGGGTGGGGTGATGGATGAATACCGGCTCAAGCAGTCCATTCCCGTAGGGGTCGGCTTCGACGGGATCGCGGTGGCCTTGATGGGGCAGAATACCTCGTTGGGGGTGGCTCTGGCCGGGTTCTTGTTCGGGGTGCTCCGCACCGGCGGGCTGGACCTGAGCCAGCAACTGGGCATCAGCCGCGAGCTGGTGACGGTGATTATCTCGTTGGTAGTGCTGGCCATCGCCTTGGGCGGGTTGCTGCCGCGGTACTTCACCGATCCCTTGAAAGCAGCTCAGGTCGAGACCGAGGCCAAGGATGAGGAGGCGGCCCGTACCGCGATGCGGCGTGCGGGTTGAGGGGAGGCGCCAAATGAACGAAATCTTTACCCTGGCTTTGCTGTTTTCCACCCTGCGTCAGACCACGCCGATCCTGCTCACCGCGCTGGGCGGGCTGTTCTCCGAGCGGAGCGGGGTGGTCAACATCGGCCTCGAGGGCATCATGCTCTTCGGGGCCCTGGCTGCGGCGGTGGTCACCCAACGGCTCGAGGTTCCCTTTTTGGCCTCCGATCCCAACGCCCAGATCTGGTGGATTCCCTGGGTCGGGCTCTTGGCCGGGGCGGCGGTGGGGGGCTTGGTGGCGTGGGTGCACGCCCTCGCCTCGATCAAGTACAAGGCCGACCAGATCATCAGCGGCACCGCCATCAACCTGCTGGCCTTGGGGGCGCCCAGTTTGGTGCTCGAGTACTACTACGACAACTCCACCAGCTCGCAGGAGGTGGTCAACCGCCTCCCGCTGATCTCGGTAGGTCCAGAAAACCTCTCTCCTCTGGTCTTTCTCGCGTTTTTGCTGGTTCCGGTGATCTGGTGGGTGCTGTTCAAGACCCCCTGGGGGCTGCGGTTACGGGCGGTGGGCGAACACCCCGAGGCCGCCGAGACCATGGGGGTGAACGTGATCCGCACCCGCTACGTCGCGGTGGTCATCTCCGGCCTTCTGGCGGGTATCGCGGGGGCTTATCTATCGATTGGCTTTCTCAACCAGTTCGTCAAGGGGATGAGCGCTGGGCTAGGGTTTATCGCCCTGGCTGCCCTGATCGTGGGCAAGTGGCACCCCATCGGCGTGCTGGGTTCCACCTTGCTCTTCGGTTTTGCCTCGGCCCTCTCGATCCAGCTCACCGGGCGCAACATCCTGCCGGTGCCGGTGGTGCAGGCCATCCCATTCATCCTCACCATGCTGGTGCTGGTAGGGTTCATCGGGCGGAGCCGGCCTCCGGCGGCGGTGGGGAAGCCCTACGACAAGTAACTGATTTTTGGGGCATTGTGCGGCCCTAACGTCGTACGCAAAGCGCCAAGCGCGGTGGGTTTCCTGCGCTGCTGGGCGTCGGACATCGAATGGGCTTGGCGTAGATTGCCTAGCCATCGCCGCGCGACCATACCCCGGGCTGGAGCCGGGGGCGGCTGACCTCGAGGTAGGCCACCACCTGCCCGAGCGTCGAGAGCCCCACGAAGAGCACCAGGATCACCAGGCCCAGGAGGTCAGGGGCGGGGCCGGTAGGAAAATAGCCGCCCAGGATGGCCAAAAGCACCAAGGCTACATGCCCCCAAGGCCCGTGGTCGCGCACCAGATGCCAGCTCTCGCGCAGCGCCTCCCACCAGCGCCGCTTTGTATCGGCCATGAGGGTGAAGGTATAAAACCAAAACAGCGCCACCACCCCCTGGTAGAAGAACGCCGCAATCTGGCCGGAGATATCGTCACGAATGGGCAGCGCCAGGGTAGGGGCCACGAACAAGCCCAAAAACAGCACTCCGGCCACCCAGGTGTTCCAGCGGAACTCGCTCCACTGGGCCTGGGGTTCCCATACCCCGTCGCGAGCCAGCCGCAGTAACACCTTGGCCAGCCCGACTTGCAGGGGGCCGAAGAGCAGCCCCAGGCTGAGGAGGCTCAGGAGCAAGGCGAGCGCGCTGCACCCCAGGATGCCCAGCGGCTGCCGCCGCAGCACGACGAGCATTCTCAGAAGGACTCGGGGGGCGCTCAGCATCGGTGCTCTCAGGGTAACACGCCCTGCGCGATAAACTACGGATAAGATGAACCCCTTGCCTGAGATCCACCTGAACCTCAACGACCCGGACTTCGTCTACGACCCCTACCCCCGGCTGGCCGAGCTGCGCGAGGCCACTCCGGCTTTCTACGATCCGGTGTGGAACAAAGTGTTCTTCACCCGCTACGAGGATATCGCCGGGTTGTTGCGCGACAAGCGCCTGGGCCGCTCGATCCTGCACGTGCTCTCGCGGGATGAGCTGGGCTGGCCCCCACCCAACCCGCTCACCCGTGACTTCGACCATTTCCAGGAGAACCACATCCTCGATAACGAGCCCCCCAAGCACACCCGGCTCAAGGGGCTATTTTTGAAAGCCTTCACCCCGGCCCGGGTGGAGGGGTTGCGCGGCAAGATTCAGAGCATGGTGAACGCTTTGCTCGACCGGGCCGAAGACCAAGGCCGCATGGACTTGCTCCACGACTACGCCGAGCCCCTGCCGGTGGCGGTGATCGCCGAACTGCTGGGGGTACCCGAGGAGGACCGGCACCTGCTGCGCCCCTGGTCGGCCAAGATCGTCAAGCTTTACGAGCTCGGCTACACCGACGAGCAGGCTCGAGAAGCCAACCAGGCGGTGGTGGAGTTTTCCCGCTACATTCGAGCGCTGGCCGAGGATCGCCGCAAGCACCCCCAAGACGACCTCATCTCCGCCCTGGTGCAGGCCGAGGAGGCGGGGGACAAGCTCAGCGAGGACGAGCTGGTGGCCAACTGTATCTTGCTCCTCAACGCTGGGCACGAGGCTACCGTCAACGGCACCACCGCGGGCATGCTGGCCCTGCACCGCAACCCCGAGCAGAAAAGGCTGGCGGTGGAAGCTGCCAAAGCTGGCCATGGGGAATTTTTCAAAAGGGCGGTGGAAGAGCTGCTCCGCTACGATACCCCCCTGCCGATGTTCGAGCGCTGGGTGTTGCAGGACCTCGAGTGGAGGGGTATACCCCTCCGGCGGGGCCAGGAGGTAGCCCTGCTGTATGCCTCTGGCAACCGCGACCCACGCAAATTTTCCCACCCCGATACCCTCGACCTGACCCGCCCCGACAACCCGCACCTCACCTTCGGGCTGGGCATCCACTACTGCATCGGGGCGCCGCTAGCCCGGCTCGAGCTGCAAACTTCCTTCCAGACTTTGCTCAAACGCCTGCCGCACCTCGCGGTCGTGGAGCCGGTGGAGTACACTGGAGGTTTCGTGATCCGCGGGCACAAGGCCATGCCGGTCGAGTTTTAGCGCTACCCCAAAGGGAGCTTTGGATGGCATGGAATCCCGATCAATACGAGAAATTCAAAGCCGAGCGCACCGCCCCTTTCGAGGATTTATTAAAGCTCGTGAAAGTCAAGCCCGGCTTACGGGTTATAGATCTAGGCTGCGGAACCGGTGAACTCACCCGCAGGCTGGCGGACGCCCTGCCGGATAGCGAGGTGACGGGTTTGGATAACTCCGCTTCCATGCTCGCCAGGAGCGGAGCGTATACCCGTCCGGGTTTGCGCTTTGAGCGGGGGGATATCGCGGAGTTGGAGGGCACCTACGACCTCATCTTCTCCAACGCGGCCTTGCAATGGCTCCCCGATCACCCGAGGCTTTTCCCCAAGCTCTGGCGGCACCTGAATCCGGGCGGGCAGTTGGTGGTACAGATGCCCGCCAACCACGACCACCCCTCGCACCGGCTGGCCCGCGAACTGGCCGAATCCGCCGAGTTCGCGGCCTATTTCCCCGAGGGTGGACGGCAGAGCCCGGTACTGCCCCCCGAAGACTACGCCCGGATGCTCTTCGGGTTAGGCGGGGAAAACCTCACGGTGTTGCTCAAGGTCTATCCGCACGTCCTGGCCGACGCTGAGGCTATGGTGGAGTGGGTCAAGGGAACTTTGCTTACCGCCTACCTCGAGCCCCTCCCTCCCTCTGCGCAGGAAAGGTTCTTGGAGGGCTACCGCGCTCGCCTGCGCGAACTCTTCCCGCGAAAACCGGTCTTCTACGGCTTCAAACGCATTCTTTTTTCGGCGTCCAAACCCGGCTAGCGCCGGTCATTGACGATATGGGTCGGAGCGAGGGGCAAGCGGCGCAATCCTTGGATTAGAAAAGGCGGGCGGATGTCCATACCAGGGGTCTCCTGGAGGGCAAACCAGCGGAAGGTCAGCCGCCGGTGGCCCTCGAAGCCGTAAAATTCGAGGCTCGAGGGCTCGAGAGACACCGTCACCGCAAAATACAGCTCGAGGCCATGGTACTCGCGCTCCCTCTCCCGGAAGAAGTTTTCTACTACCCAGATCAAACGCCCCACCCTGACCTCGATGCCCAGCTCTTCCCGCATCTCCCGGACCAAGGCCTGCTCGGCGGGTTCGCCCGCCTCGACCCGGCCACCGGGTAGGGTCCAGAAGGGTTCTCCCGGGCCGTGGTGGAGCAAGATTTGCCCGTGCTTTATGACTACGGCGGCGACCCGGTGGATGAACCGGACGTTGCCGATATCGAAGGTGACCATCAGGCCTCCCGAACCCGGGTATCCAGGCTCCGCCCGCCCAGGAACCCACCCCGCCAGGCCACCTCGAGCCCGCTCCCGTCCGCGAAGCTGACCTTGAGGGTGCGTCGGTCGAACTCGAAGTTGAGGATGGTGGGCTCGAGGCGTTTAGCCTGCCCGCCCGAGGCCTGTACAAAGCTGCTGAAGCCGTCTTTACGAAAGTGCAAAATCGATCCGTCCTGCAACACCAAGTGGGCCTCGGTGGCCTGCTTGTTGAGGCGGTAATCCTTGAGCTGGTTCGATACCGCCCAGGCCTGGTTAGGGTCTCGCGCGCCCATGGGTGAAAGCTTACCGCCGTAGCTCGCTTTTGTGCACCGTAACCCAGCTTCCCTCTTCGGTGAGGAGGTCTACAGTGCCGGCCAGCGGGTTGAGCTTGGCGACCTTGCCGCAAACGTCGTGGATGGTGCAGACCTTGGCGTTTTTACGCGGCAGATCCTTAAGGAGTTCCTGGTAGTGCGGGTGCTCGTACTGCAAACAGCACAGCAACCTGCCGCAAGGTCCGGAGATCTTCTCGGGGGAAAGCGGAAGCTGCTGGTCGCGGGCCATCTTGATCGAGACCTGGGCGAAATCCTGCAGGTGGGTAGAGCAACACGACTCCATGCCGCAAGCTCCCAGGGTTCCCAAGTAGGCGGTCTGATCACGCGGCCCCAGGGCCACGAACTCCACCCGGGCCCCCGCGGTGCGGGCGATCTCGCCCACCCAGCGCCGCAGGTCAATGCGCTCTTCCGCCGAGTAGTGCACCGCCAGGTGCGATCCGTCCAGGGTGTAGTCGCAGCCCAGCACCTTGGCCTGTACCTTTTCCTTGCGCAGCCGGGCTTTAATCCACCACTTGATCTCTTCCGCCTTCTCACGAAGCCGAGCGGCTTTGTCGAGATCCTCCGAATTGGCGGGGCGCACGATGCGCCCCTTGGGCTGGCCCGGGTGGGGGGTGGTGCGTACCTTGCCCAACTCGAGCCCTCGGCTGCTCTGCACCACCACCCAGGACTCGGGCGGGGGTGGCGCACCGTCGAAGGTGTAGTCGTAAAGTTTGGGGCTGTGAGAAAAACGCACCCCGACACAGTTCATTTCGTTGCCTCCTGGTTGGCTTGAGCCCCGGCGCTTTGCCAATTCGCCAACCGCCACAGCCGCAGGGCCAGCCAAGTGTGGGTGAGCTCTTCGCCGGCGTAGGCGCTGAGGGCTTCTTGGGCTTGGGCCAAGGCCTCGAGCGCTTCCCGGCGGCGGGGGGATTCAGGGGGGAAGATCTCCCCCAGGCGGCGAGCCAAGTAGTCCAGGCCGTTATCTAGCTCCCCCAAGGCCTTGAAGGCCTGTTGAGTCTGGGCTGGGCCGGAGCGGGCACCGCGTAGGCTCTCCATTACCCCCTCGGCCCGCGCGAGCAACTTTTGGAACTCCAGCGGGTGCTCGAGGGCCCAGCGTACCCGGCCCACCGCCCCTTCAGCATAGGCCAGAACCTCGGGGTCGGTAGAGAGCTGGCGCAGGATTGAGAGGGGAAGGGGGCCAAAAGCGATCTCGAGGCTGCGGCTGGTCAGAGTAGGCAGCACCAGCTCCCGGCTGGGGGCGATCAGGACGATCCGGGCGTAGGCCGGGGGCTCTTCCAGGATCTTCAGCAGGGCATTCCCGGCGGGTTCGTTGAGGAGATGGGCCCCGTCGATCACCGCCACCTTGGCCCGGTGGCGGGGGTAGGTGGAGAGCCAGTCCAGCAGGTTCTCCCCTCCTTCTTCGCGGGGGGCGATCTGCTCGAGCAGAATCTGCGGCTTGCGCGCCTTTTTGCCCCCTTTGGTCTCGCCCTCGGGGGCGATCTCCAGATAATCGCTGGCGTAGTGCTCCCCGTTGAGCTGCCAGGCATACCAGCGGGCTACCGCTCGCCGGCCCACCCCTTCTGGGCCGGTAAAGAGAAAGCTCTGGGCCCTAAGGGCGGGGAGAAGCTCGAGGATGCGTTCGTGGCCGAGGATGTTCATCTACCCACCAGCAACCTCTCGTACAGCCATAGGGGGAAGCCCTCCTCGAGGATGCGCTTGAGGACGCGCTCGAGGTCGAACTCCACGCGGAAGAACTGCACGCTGCCGTCGTCGCTGTCCCACACGGCGTAGGCGGCGCCGGGCATGCGGTCGCGGGGCTGGCCCACCGAACCGGGGTTGACCAGGGCTCGAGCCTTGGGGGCTAAAAATAGCTCGCTGCCGTGGACCTGGCGCTGGTAGCGCACCCACTGCCCGTTAGGGCCTTCCAGCGCCAGAAAGGTGCCGGCCAGGTGGGTATGTCCGTGCAGGCTCCAGCGGGCTGGGGTGCAGCCGAAGTGCGCTCGAGCGGTGTCCAGGTCATCCACGTACTGCAAGGGGTCGCAAGCGCTCCCGTGCACCAGCAAGGCCCCGTCCACTTCCCGCGTCCAGGGGAGGCTACCCAAATAGGCCCGGTTCTCCAACGACAGGCGCTCGGACTGCCAACGCAGGATCTCGAAGATGGGCCCCTCCTGCTCCTCGGGGTCGATATCGTCAAGGTGCAATAGCCAGGCGTCGTGGTTGCCCATCACCCCGATGGCCTCCTCCGAGCGCAGCCAGGAGAGCACCCGGTCGGCGTCCGGGTAATAGCCCACCGCGTCGCCCAGGAAGATCACCCGGTCGTATTGGGGCGCGGTTTGCAGCACGGCCTCCAGGGCCGGCCAGTTACCGTGGATGTCGGCGAGGAGCAGATACCGCACGTCAAGAGAATATCACCTGTCAAGCAGGTAAAACCCCACCGCTTGGCGGGGCAGGCGGCCTCTCTGACAATCTCCTGACAAAGCACAGGCAGGCTGTGAAGCGTGCAGGTTGCGGTGCAACCTCTCAAAGGAGAACGCATGAACAAGCTACTGAGCAGCGCTATTGCCGCTACTGCCCTCCTCGGAGTGGCCTCCGCCCAGGTCACCTTGAGCGGGGCCGGGGCGACCTTCCCAGCCCCGCTGTACACCGAGGCCTATATCCCCAACTTCACCAAAGCTACCGGGATCCGGGTGAACTACCAAGCGGTAGGCTCGGGCGCCGGGATTCGGCAGCTCACCGACAAGGTGGTCAACTTTGGGGCCTCCGATGCTCCGCTTTCCGACGCCCAGCTCAAGGAAATTCAGGAGAAAAACGGCAGCCCGGTGCTGCACATCCCCACCGCCCTGGGCCCGGTGGCCCTGACTTTCAACCTTCCGGGTATTGAAGAGCTTCGCCTAGACGCGGCTACGGTGGCGGACATCTTCCTGGGCAAGATCATTCGCTGGAACGACCCCAGGATCGCCGCGCTCAACCCCGGCGTACAGCTTCCCCGTCAGCTGATCTCCGCCACCCACCGCTCGGACGGCTCGGGTACCACCTTTATCTTCACCAGCTACCTCTCGGCCATCTCCCCGGAGTGGAAGAGCAAGGTGGGGGCCGGGCAGTCGGTGAACTGGCCTGCGTTCAGTAGCCTAGGGGGGCGAGGCAACCCCGGGGTGGCCGCGATCGTGGCCCAGACCCCCGGCTCCATCGGCTACGTCGAGCTCAAGTACGCCCTCGAGAACAAGCTCCCGGTGGTTACGCTCAAGAACCAGGCGGGCAACTGGATCAAGCCCAGCCTGGCCTCGGCGGTGGAAGCCACTTCGGGAATCGAGCTGCCGGACGACCTGCGCCTGCAAAACCAGGTGGTCAACACCAAAGACCCGCAAGGCTACCCCATCGTGGGCATGACCTGGCTCCTCGTCTACCAAAAGCAGGAGGTTACCGCCAAGAGCCTCGAGGAGGCCAAAGCGCTGGTGCGCTTCCTCAACTGGGTGCTCACCGAGGGGCAGAAGCTCAACGAGGGGGCTTCCTACGTGCGGCTTTCCCCGGAGGTAGTGAGGCGGGCCCAGGCGCTGGTAAACACCATGACCTACAACGGCCAGCCCCTCCGCTGAGGAGCGCGTAAGATGGGGTGGGGCCGCCGGAGGCCTCACCCTTCGTTGGAGCAGAGATGACCGCTCAACCTCCGACCAGAACCTCCCCCCTCTACCGAGCCCTGGGGGATCGCCTATTTGCTGGTGTTGTGTTGGTTTTGTGCCTGCTGATCATTGGAATCGTGGTCTTGATCGGCTGGCAGTTGGCCGCCAACGGGAGCCGGGCCTTCGCCGCGTTCGGCCTGCTGGGGTTCCTAGGGGGAACCACCTGGGACCCGGTGGCTCACGTCTTCGGGGCTTGGCCCTTCATCCTGGGCACCCTCATCACCAGCCTAGCGGCCTTAGCCCTAGCTTTCTTTCCGGCGCTGGCGGTGGCGATATTCGCGGTGGAGTACGCCCCCCGCTGGCTGGGGAGCGCCTTGCAGTACGCGCTCGAGCTCCTGGCCTCGCTCCCCAGCGTCATCTATGGCCTATGGGGCCTGCTGGTGCTGGCCCCGGTACTCCGGCAGATAGAGCAAGCCGTGGTGGGCTGGGCGGTGGAGCATGAGGCGGACTGGCTGGCGCAGATCCTGGGAGCCCCCATCGGCATCGGGATGGCCAACGCGGTGATCGTGCTGGCGGTGATGGTCATTCCCTACGCGGCCAGCCTGGCCAAAGACTCCATCGCGCTGGTGCCCAACACCCAGCGGGAAGCCGCTTATGGGCTGGGGGCCACCAAGTGGGAAGTGATTCGCATGGCGGTGTTGCCGTACGCCCGGGGTGGGATTCTGGCGGGGGTGATCCTAGGCTTTACTCGGGCTCTGGGGGAGACCATGGCGGTGGTGATGGTGATCGGCAACAACAAAAATCTGCCCTTTACCGTTTTCGGGAGCGCCACCACCATCCCCTCGGCCATCGTCAACGAGTTTGGCGAGGCACAAGGCCTGCAGCTCTCGAGCCTCCTGGCGCTGGGCCTCATCCTCTTTGTCCTCAGTGGAGCTATGAACTTGCTGGCCGCTTGGATCGTCAAGCGCATGAGCGTGGAGGGCCGCCTATGAGCGCTTGGGCACAATCTCGCCACGTACCGGCGGACGGGAATCTACGCCGCAGGCGGTTGTGGAACCAGGCCATGCTGGCCCTGCTGGTCCTAGGGTCCCTGATTGTAGTCGCGCCTTTGGTGCTAGTGCTGGGAGCGGTTTTGCTCAAGGGGATAGCGGCGATCAATTTGGCTTTTTTCCTCGAGCCCTTCCGCCCGGTGGATCAGGGAGGGGGAGGGCTGGCCCATGCTATCGTGGGCACCCTGCTGATGAACTTGTTGGCCCTCTTGATCGGCGGGATCCTGGGGCTGGCCGGGGGCATTTTGCTCTCGGAGTACCCCGACCACCCCGTCAACCCCACCTTGCGGATCATCTCCGACCTGCTCAACGGCCTCCCGGCCTTGCTCAAAGGTCTGGTCATCTACACGTTGGTCGTGATCCCCAGCGGGCACTTCTCCGGCTACGCCGGGGCTTTGGCGCTGGCTTTGATCATGGTGCCCATCGTGCTGCGCGCTACCGAGGGGGTCTTGAAGCTGGTGCCCTGGAGCGTACGCGAAGCGGGGCTGGCCCTGGGTCTGCCGCGTTGGCGGGTGATTCTATCGCTGGTGTTGCCCGCCGCCACCTCGGGGGTCATCACCGGGCTCATGCTGGGCTTTGCTCGCGCGGCCGGGGAGGCCGCCCCGCTATACTTTACCGCCGGAGGCAGCCAGCTTCTCACTCTCAACCTGGGGCAACAGGTCGAGAGCCTGGCCCTTTCCATCTACAAGTACGCCAACGAACCCTCCCCCTTGCGCCAGGAGCAAGCGTGGGCGGCCTCGCTGGTGCTTACGGTGCTGGTGTTGGGGGCGAGCCTGCTGGCCCGCTGGGCTACCCGCCGTTGGACGAACTAGCGCGTGGAGGCGAACGTGGACGAATTGAAGCTGAACGAATTGCGGCAGGGGGAGCCGGGGGTCCTCTCTCAGGGGGCAGGCTTGCTGAAACCTCGCATGGAGACCCGGGGCCTCAGCGTCTATTACGGCAAAAAACTGGGGGTAGGTAACGTCACCCTGCCCATTTATGCCAACAAGGTCACCGCTTTGATCGGCCCCTCGGGCTGCGGCAAGACCACCTTTTTGCGCGCCTTGAACCGGATGCACGACCTCACCCCGGTGGCTCGGGTGGAGGGGGAAGCCCTTCTCGACGGCAAGAACATCTACGCTTCGGGGGTGGACCCGGTAGAGGTGCGGCGCAAGATCGGGATGGTCTTCCAAAAACCCAACCCTTTCCCCACCCTTACCATCTACGACAACGTGGTCGCCGGGCTGCGGCTGCTGGGGGTGAGGCGCAAGGAGGTGCTGGACGAGGCAGTAGAGCGTTCTTTGAGCCAGGCTGCCTTGTGGGACGAGGTCAAGGACCGACTGCGGGCGCCGGGGATGAGCCTCTCGGGAGGGCAGCAGCAGCGGCTGTGCATCGCCCGGGCACTGGCGGTAGAGCCCGAGGTGCTGTTGATGGACGAGCCGACCAGTGCCCTCGACCCCATCTCCACCCAGGCCATCGAAGACCTTATGGCCGACCTGAAAAACCATGTCACCATCGCCATCGTCACCCACAACATGCAACAGGCCGCCCGGGTCTCCGATTTTACCGCGTACTTCCTGCTGGGCGAACTCATCGAGTTCGGCCCCACCAATCAGCTCTTCACTAACCCCAAGGATCCCCGCACCGAGGCCTACATCACCGGACGCTTCGGGTAAGCCCGAGGCGGGCGGCCTGGATCGGGCCGTTGCGGGATAATGTAGCCGTGCGGGTAGGAGTGTTGCTCACCCCCAGCTTCCTCGAGGCCGAAGCGGCGTTGGCGCTCGAGGTCTGTCGTTTGCTGGGCCTGGAGGCTTTCACCTTCGCCAAGGCCCGAAGCTCCTTGGAGGGCCAGGCCGGTGCGGTCTGGACGCCCAGGTTCGCCCTCTCCGGCCGACCCCAAATGGAGGTGTTGGTGGTTCCCGGTGGGGCCAGCATGCGCCGCATGGGCCGCGACCCGGTGCTGCAGGGCTGGCTCGAGGAGGCCTGGCCGCACCTGCAAGCGGTATTTCTGGGGGCCAACGCCAGCCTTTTCCTGGCCGAAGCGGGTTATCTGGGGGGGACGGTGACCGCCCAGGCCCTGGCCCGCGAAGCCCTGGCGGAAAGGGGTTTTCGGGTGGTGGAGGCTCCCTTGGTCTGGCACGGCAAGGTGTGCAGCACCCGGGGCTACTTGGATCTGGCCCGGGCGCTGCTGGACTGGCAATTGGCCCCGCCGGGGCTCCGGCAGCACCTGGGGTTGCACGAGCGGTAGGCGGAGTATATTGGTCATGTGCTCAAAGGCGAGAAAGTGATGTTGCGGGCGATACGCCCCGAGGACCTAGAGCGGCTGTGGGAGTTCAACAACGACCTCGAGGTGGAACTCTTCGGGGGTGGCGGTCCACCCTACCCTCAGTCCTTGGCCCGCCTAAAGGCCGATTTCGAGCGGGAATGGGCCAAGGGGGGGCGGGACGGTACCAACTTTGGCATCGAAGTAGACGGCAAGTTCATCGGTCACTGCGCTCTTTTTGAGTTTGACCACGTGAGCCGCACCTGCAAGCTGGGCATCAGCATCGGGGACAAGGGCTACTGGGACAAGGGATACGGGCGCGACGCGGTGCGGGTGTTGGTAGACTATGCCTTCCGCCTCTTGAACCAGCGCAAGGTCTGGCTCAGCGTCAACGGCAACAACGAACGGGCCATCCGGGCTTACCGGGGGTGCGGTTTTCAGGAGGAGGGCCGGCTGCGCCGCCAGGTCTGGACCAACGGCCAGTACGTAGACTTGGTGCAGATGGGGATTCTGCGCGAGGAGTGGGAACGCTTGAGGACGGGCTAGAGGCGTTGGGTGGGTAAGACCGGGGCCTTCCTGCGGTACAATGGCCGCTTGGTATGTTAGGAGTCGGCATCGTCGGTCTTCCCAACGTGGGCAAATCCACGTTATTCAACGCCATCACCAAGGCTGGAGCCTTGGCGGCCAACTACCCCTTCGCCACCATCGACAAAAACGTAGGGGTGGTCTCCCTTTCCGACCCCCGGCTCGAGGCCCTGCAACAGCTCTTCATCAAAGGGGAGCGGGTGCCTCCCATCGTTCCCACCCACGTCGAGTTCGTGGACATTGCGGGGTTAGTAAAGGGGGCGCACAAGGGGGAGGGGTTGGGAAACCAGTTCCTGGCCAACATTCGTGAGGTGGCGGCCATTGCCCATGTGGTGCGCTGTTTTGCCGACCCCAACGTGGTGCACGTGGCCGGGCAGGTCAACCCCCTAGACGACCTCGAGACCATCAACACCGAGCTGGCGCTGGCCGACCTTTCCACGCTGGAGAAGCGCCTGGACAAGCTGCGCAAGACCGCCCGGGTGGACAAGGACGACAAGGCGCTGCTCGAGGTCCTCGAGCCCCTTCTGGCCCACCTCTCCGCAGGGAAACCGGCCCGGACCTTCCAGGCCGCCGACCCTGAGCTTTTGCAAAAAGCTGCCCGGGAGATGAGCCTCCTCACCTACAAGCCGGTCATCTACGTGGCCAACGTGGCCGAGGAAGACCTCCCGGACGGTGCCCGTAACCCCTACGTGGCCCAGGTCAAGGAGTATGCCGCCCAAGAGAGCGCAGACGTAGTGGTGGTCTCGGCCAAGATCGAGGCCGAACTGGCCGAACTCTCCGAGGAGGAAGCCGCCGAGTACCTCAAAGCCTTGGGGCTCGAGGAGTCCGGCCTGAACCGCCTGGTGCGGGTGGCCTACCGCACCCTGGGGCTCATCACGTTTTTTACCGCCGGAGAAAAAGAGGTTCGCGCCTGGACGATTCGCCAAGGCACCAAAGCGCCGCAGGCAGCCGGGGAGATCCACTCGGACCTCGAGCGGGGTTTTATCCGGGCCGAGGTCATCGACTGGCGCCGGCTTGTCGAGGCCGGGGGCTGGACCCAGGCCAAGGAACGGGGCTGGGTGCGCAGCGAAGGCAAAGAGTACGTGGTCCAAGACGGCGATGTGATGCTGATTTTGTTCAACGTTTGAGCCCGCGACGGGTCGAACGTACACTAAAGCCATGCGCCCCAAGGCCAAAATCTGGCTCGAGCGCGAGGACGGCTCCTATCTGATGGGGCCGGGGGCCATACATCTGCTGCGGGCGGTAGCCGAAGCGGGGAGTCTCAAAGGCGGCGCCAAGCGGATCGGGATGAGCTACCGCAAGGCCTGGGCGCAGCTCAAAGAGGCCGAGGCAACGCTGGGGTTTCCCCTCTTGCAACGGCACTCGGGCGGGGAGGGGGGTGGCGGCAGCACCCTCACCCCGGCGGCGTTGGACTTTCTCGAGCGCTACGAGCGGTTCTGCCAGGGCGCCCTACGCGACCTCGAGGCCCGCTTCCAAGACTCCTTCGCCGACTGGGGCCGTACCCTTAGCCGTTGAATGGGCCTAGGCGTAGGGGAAAGCCACGTCGCAGGCCGGGTCGTCGGGGCCCAGGGCATCCCAGCGGGCAAAGTAGACCTCCCGGGCCGGACCGCTCATCGGCTTGCCCTGGTCTTTTAGCCATCTCGCCACCGCGTCGTAAGCCTCCAGGATGGCGGGGAAGTTGACCTGGGCCTTGTTGATGCGGGTAAAGGCTTCATGATGGGCGGGCTCGAGCCGCACCCGGATTCGCCCCGTGGGCTCCAGGCGGCCCGCGAAGGGCACGCAGATCTCCACCGGACCGTCGGAGTCTTCGTTGACCTGGCCATGGTAGATGACCAGCGGAGCGCCGCGCACCTCGAGGCCGGAGGCGGTGATGTGGCCGTAGAGTTCGCTGAACGCCTCCTCGATGAAACGGCTGAGGTCTTTGATATTCACCTTCCTCTGGATCGTCGCAACGTTCTGTGGGGGCACTTCTCGGGTTTGTATCTGCGGCATGCTTCCTCCTTCACCGCCGAGGTAGCCCTCGAGGTAGCGAACGAGCGCCCGCTTGGTTTTCAGGTCTGCTTCGACCTCTTCCCAGTACTGCCTCACCGCGCGCCTGGCCTCCACCCCTTCCAGCTCGAGCACCGCGGCGATGCGTTCGAGCGGCATCGCGAGCTGCCTCAGTAGGCCGATCAGCCGAGCCCGCTCGAGCTGGTCTTCGCGGTAGTAGCGGTAGCCCGAAGGCGCGTCCACGTAGGCGGGCGGGAGCAACCCCAGCGCGTCGTACAGCCGCAGCGCCTTGAGGGAGAGCCGCGAGCGCCGGGAGAACTCTCCAATGCTCAGGTAGGGGGTGGAGGGTTTGCTGCGGGGCTCGCTCACGGGCTCAGGGTAGGGCCTGCCCTTGGGGAAAGGTCAAGCTGCGTCTACCGCGGCAGGCCCACGGTGCTGGTTTGGTAGGGGCTGCACAGCTGAGGTCCGCAGACCCTGGCGCTGACCTCGAGGGCGTATACCTCGTCGCGGTTGTTGACCAGGTCGTTGATCGCGGTGTTGACCTGGGCGTAGAGCCCGCTGGTGGTCTTGTCCAGGCCTATGGCGGGGATCGGGAGGCCCAGATAATTGCCCAAAGCCGCCGGGGCCAGCGAGAGCACTACCTTGAAAGTGCCCTCGAGGATGCGGCCTGTTACCCGGAAGAAGTTGCGATCCGGCACATACACCGGGAAGCTCGCGGTGGCTGGGGTATTGGGGCTTAAGGGGGCTTCGCCTTTGATCTCGCGGGTTTTGTTCTCGTAACGGGGGGAGAGGAGGTTTCCCACCGGGGTGCGGTAGAAGAGGGTCACGGTGTACTCGGCCCGTACCGCGTCGCGGGCCACCGTCGGGTAGACCACCAGGGTGCAGACGTTGGACCCGTACTCGAGCAGGGGTCCCGGACGGTTGGACTCGCCTACGCAAGCCACGTTGAGCCGCGGGGCCTGGGCGTAGGCGCTCAAGTACTCGGGGTCGGTGTTGAGGGTGCGCGGGGCGCAGGCCACCAAAAGCAGCATCCCGGCCAGCAGCTTTTTCATGTTTTCACCATAACGTACCCGCCTGAGTAGTGGATTACCCCCCTCGTGCAGTACCGAGGGGGGTCAAGGCAAGGGCGGTCAGCGCACCACGATGTTCAGCAGCTTCCCCGGCACGTAGATCTCCTTCACCACCTGTTTGCCCTCGAGGTGGGCTTGCACGTTGGGAATCTCGCGGGCGATACGCCGGATCTCGTCCTCGCTGGCCTCGGCGGGGACGGTGACCCTGCCGCGCACCCTGCCCGAGACCTGCACCACCAGCTCGAAGGCCTCGGCCACCAGGGCCTCTTCGTCCACGGCGGGCCAGCGGGCCGCGAAAACCGAGGTGTCGTGGAACCGGTGCCACAGCTCCTCGGCGAGGTGAGGGGCGAAGGGAGCCAGGAGCTGGATGTAGTGGAGCGTGGCCAGGCGAAACACCGGGGAGACCGGGTTTTCCTTGCGGTAGTCGTACATCGCGTTCAAAAGCTCCATCAAGGCGGCCACGGCGGTGTTGAAGCGCAGGGCCTCGATGTCCTCGCCCACCTTTTTGATGGTCTGGTGCAGCTTCTGGTAGAGGGCTTTGTCGGCGGCACCCAGGGCCTTGGGGTCATGGAGGTCGCCCTGGGCCTTGAGTTCGGTCAGGTTCTCGACCACCAAGCGCCAGACCCGGTTGAGGTAGCGCCAAGCCCCCTGCACGCCCTCCTCGGTCCAGATCATCTCGTTCTCGGGTGGGGCGGCGAAGAGGATGGTGATGCGGGCGATGTCGGCGCCCTGCTCCTTCACGAAGGGGCCCACCATCACCCCGTTGCCCAGGCTCTTGGACATGGTGGCGGGCTTCCAGAAGTGGAGGCTGCCGTCGTCGTGGGGGCGCAGCTCGGCCCCGCTCTTCCTGACCTCTTCCAGGCTGAGGGTCTCGGGGAGGTCCAGCTTGGCCCGGCGCTCGGAGGTCAGGAAGCGGACCTCCTGGCCCTTCACCTCTACCGGGCCCACGTCGGTCCAGCCCTGCACCATGCCCTGGGTGAAGAGGCCCTCGAAGGGTTCTTCGACCTCCACCATGCCGATGTCGTGCAGGAACTTGGTGAAAAAGCGCGAGTAGAGCAGGTGCAAGATGGCGTGCTCCACCCCGCCGATGTACTGGTCTACCGGCATCCAGAAGTTGGCCCGCTCGGGGTCGAAGGGCAGCTGCGCGTTGTGGGGGTCGGCGTAGCGCAGGAAGTACCACGACGAGTCAAAAAACGTATCCATGGTGTCGGTGTCGCGCCGGGCCTGGCCGCCGCACTTGGGGCAGTCCACCTCATAGAACTCGGGGTGGGCGGCCAGCGGGCTCTTGCCCTTAGGCCTTATGTCCTCCACGTCCTTGAGCGTGGGGAGCACCACCGGCAGCTGCTCGTAGGGCACCGGGACGATGCCGCAGCGATCGCAGTGGATCATGGGGATGGGGGTGCCCCAGTAACGCTGGCGGCTGATGAGCCAGTCGCGCAGGCGGTAGTTGACCTTGCGCTCCCCGATGCCCTTCTCCTCCATCCACTCGATGATCTTCTGCTTGGCTTCCTCGACTGAGAGCCCGTTGAGGAAGCCGGAGTTGATGGCCGGGCCGTCCTCGGTGTAGGCCTGGCCCTGCCAGCCGGCGGGGGGCTCGACGGTGCGGATGATCTCGAGCCCAAACTTCTCGGCAAACTCCCAGTCGCGCTGGTCCTGCCCCGGCACCCCCATGATCGCCCCGGTGCCGTAGCCCGCGAGCACGTAGTCGGCGACCCAGATGGGAATTTCCTTGCCGCTCGCCGGGTTGATGGCGTAGGCCCCGGTCCACACCCCGCTCTTCTCGCGGTCCTCGCGCTGGCGCTCGACCTCGCTCTTCATCTTGGCCGCGGCCACGTAGGCTTCCACCACCTCCTTCTGCTCGGGGGTGGTGATCCGGGCCACCAGTTCGTGCTCGGGGGCCAGCACCATGAAGGTGGCCCCGAAGATGGTGTCGGGGCGGGTGGAGAAGACCCGGATCTTGGCGTCGTGGCCCTTGACCGAGAAGTCGAACTCGGCCCCGGTGCTCTTGCCGATCCAGGCCCGCTGCATGGCCTTGACCTTCTCGGGCCAGCGCGGGAGCTTGTCGAGGTCGGCCAAGAGCCGCTCGGCGTAGTCGGTGATCTTGAGGTACCACTGCTCGAGCTCGCGCTTCTCGACCAAGGCCCCGCTGCGCCAGCCGCGCCCGTCGATGACCTGCTCGTTGGCCAGCACGCTCTGCTCGACCGGGTCCCAGTTGACCAGGCTCTTCTTGCGGTAGGCCAGGCCTCGCTCGTACATCTTGAGGAAGATCCACTGGTTCCACTTGTAGTACTCGGGGGTGCAGGTGGTGACCTCGCGGCTCCAGTCGTACTGGATGCCCATGAGGGCCAGCGACTCCTTCGACTGCCGGATGTTGCCATAGGTCCAGTCGGCGGGGCTCACGCCGTACTTCAAGGCCGCGTTCTCGGCGGGCAGGCCGAAGGCATCCCAGCCGAAGGGGTGCAAGACCGAGTAGCCCTGCTGGGTGCGCCATCGGGCCAGCACGTCGCCCATGGTGTAGTTCTTGAGGTGGCCCATGTGCAAGTCGCCCGAGGGATAGGGGAACATCACCAAGACGTACGACTTTTTCTCGCCGCCTTCGGTTGCTTTGAGCAGCCCGATTTCCTGCCAGTACTTCTGCCACTTGGGCTCGAGTTCGTGGGGGTTGTATTTGTCGCTCATGAGTCTCTCCAGACGGCTCTAGCGAGTCATTCTATGGGAAGGTGTGGGGGCCGCGGGAGTAAAAAACCCCCTACGCGGGCGTAGGGGGAGCTTCCCGAACCCGCGGGCTCCCCTAGCCTAGCGCTAGGCGCTTCACAAACCTCATGAGCCCATGATAACACGGTTTTGTGCACGAGAAAAAAATAGCCGCGGGTGGGGTGTGTCCTGAAAATAGGCAAACAGCCTAAACTGTTGGAATGAGCGAAATACGGGAACGGATGCATCAGTTGGTGGATGAGTACGAGCGGCTGGGAGAGGGGAAGAATATAGCCGAGCAGGAGTTGCTGGTGATTGAGTTTGGCAAACAGATCCAGCGGCTGATGATG